>SPBW01000081.1 GCA_004525685.1 Candidatus Atribacteria bacterium | reverse complement strand
ACTGCCTATCAGAAGCTCTACATGCGACTGCTAGGTTAGTTCGCTCATGCGGTAGATGCGATATGAAAGCGCGGGGATCTGCTGATCTCCGCGCGTCGCTTTGCCTGATCGCACGTCTTCCCATACCCCTTCCGGTAGGGCGACAGGCCGTTCAGCAGTGCGATCCGCATTGATCATGACGACAAGCCGCTCCTCATCGAGCGATCGAACGTAGCTCAGTACTCTGCCGCTTGCCTGCAGCATGTGTACGGATCCGCGGCGAAGAGACGCTTCGTCTGTGCGCAGGCGAATCAATTGCCGGACCTCATCCAGCAGGGAATGATTCCAGTGCGTCTCATCCCATGGGAAACAGCGTCTGTTGTCAGGATCATCTCCCCCTTCAAGACCAATCTCGTCACCATAGTAGATGGCGGGTGCCCCGGGGAAGGTGAACTGGAATGCAAGCGCCAGTCGCAAGCGATCCACATCGCCGCCGCACTGAGTGATGAACCGAGGGCGGTCGTGGCTGCTAAGCAACGTATAGGAACCGAAGTTGGCGTCTTCAGGATAGCTGTACCAATGCGCGCGGACACTATGCCAGAATGTTGTGGCATCCCACGCTTCTTTCACGAGAAACTCGGTTAGGGCTTCCAAGAGCTTGTAGTGCATGACCCCGTCCACTGCCTGGTGACGAAACCACGGTGTGCCCAAGCCCATAACCTCTCCAAGCACGTAGATGTCCGAAGACAACGAGCGGCATGTCCGATAGATCGCGCGCACGAAGTCTGGAGGCAGATATTCGGTTGTATCCAAACGCCATCCATCGATGCTGTACTCGCTAATCCAGTAGCGAACGACATTCAGCAAGTAGTCGACGACAGCGGGATTGTCGTGATTCCACTCCGGCATCTTCCTTACGCCTGCCCAGCAGGCATAGTTCGGCTCAGGATCGGAAAGAAGATGGTTCCCATTGATCGTGAACCAATCCCAATAGGCAGACGCCTGCCCCTTCTCGAGAACATCTAGAAAGAATGGATGGCGATGGCTGCAATGGTTGAACACGCCATCGAGCAGGATGCGGATGCCGCGATCATGGAGATCCGAGACGAGGCGTCGAAACTCCTCGTCTGTACCAAAGGCTGGATCGATCGTGTAGTAGTCCACGGTGTCATACTTGTGATAGGACTCGGCATCGAAGATTGGCGTCAAATACAGCGCAGTGATTCCCAGATCTTCGAGATAAGGGATGGCTTCCCGAATACCAGCCAAATCCCCGCCGCAGGGTCTACGATCTGCGGGTGAGCAGGGATCAACATCCCAATCCGTGAATCCTTTCCGGAATCGATCGGGAAAGATCTGATAGAACACGGCATCGGCAACCCAGTCGGGAACATGGCGCTTCATGGATGAGATCTCCTTCTATGGCCAATCGATACGAGGAGTATAGGGTGCGATCACGCCTCTGAGCAGGGCAACACGCTTCCTCATTCCTTGACTGACCCTCTTGTAAGTCCGGAAACAAGCGATCGCTGGGCGAGAATGAACACGATGAGGAACGGAATCATCGCGATCAACGCGCCCGCAGCGAACATCCCCCAGCGCTGGCTCCATTGATCGGACACAAGAAGCGCCATCCCGACGGGCAACGTGAACTTCGTGCCCGAACGCAAGAGGATTTGTGCGATGATCAGTTCCGAGTAGGCGGAAATGAAGGAAAGAACGAAGATCGTTGCCAGAATCGGACGCGCCAAGGGCAGGATAATCCAGAAGAATGCCTGGAATGGCGTAGCTCCATCTACCTTAGCCGACTCCTCGAGTGACCGCGGGATGGTGTCGAAATACCCCTTCATCAGCCAGGTGTTGAACCCCATCGCACCACCCAAGTAGACGAAGATCAGAGCCGTATGCGTGTTTAGGCCTGCCCAAGGGAAGATATTGCCCAGTGAAAGCACCAGCAAGAAGATGGCCACGATGGCCCCCACCTGGGGGAACATTTGTATGAGAAGAAGACCTAGAAGCCCGGCGCGACGCCCCTTGAAGCGAAACCTTGAGAAGGCGTAGGCTCCAAGAGCGGCAAGCATGACGGTCAGCGTAGCCGCGATAATTGTGATCTTCAGGCTATTGAGCAGCCACATGCTGAACTGATAGCGGTCGCTTGTGAACAGCTCCTTGTAGTGGGCGAATGTGGGGTGCCTCGGGATCAGGGTCTGGAGGCCCATGTTGTTGGTGGCATTGAATGATGCTGAGGCAATCCAGAGAACCGGAAAGATCGAAAACGCGCAAAGAAGCAGAATGAGTGCATGTCGCCAGATACTGCCACCTAGGGTGTGTCGATCATACATTCTTACTCAGCTCCTCAAGTGCGCCCGTCATTCGGAAGTTGATAGCACTGATGGTGGCAATGATCACGAAGATCACCGTGGCAACTGCTGCCGCGAGTCCTAGTTGGTTGCCTCTCGCTCCCTCGAATGCGAGCCGATAGGTATAGCTGAGCAGAATGTCGGTCTGTCCAGCGGGCGTAGTCGCTCCAGCAATCGCAGGCCGCCCCTCTGTAAGCAGCCAGATGAGCGTGAAGTTGTTGAAATTGAACGCAAACGCCCCCACCAAGAGTGGGGCAAGTGGCATGAGAAGAAGCGGCAAGGTGATGTTACGGAATTGCTGCCACCAACTGGCACCGTCAACACGCGCCGCCTCATAAAGAGACTTCGGAATGGACTGCAGTGCGCCAAGGCAGATCAGCATCATGTAGGGATAACCAAGCCACAAATTCACCAACAGAACGGAGATCTTCGCCAACGTCCCATCGGCAAGCCAGCCTATCTTGGAAACGTCGCCGAATAACACAGCCGTCGTGTTGAAACCATGGACGGCGATGTAGTTGACGGCAGAGTCGATCATGCGTGCGGAAGAGACGATCATCTTGTTGATGATGCCGAAGTGCTGGTTGAGCATTCCCCGCCAGACAAGTATCGTGACGAACGCCGGAATGGCATACGGGATGATCATCACAACGCGATACAATGTTCGAAATCGCAAATAGGGATCGTTGAGCAGAATCGCTGTGGAAAGCCCCAGGCCGAAGTTCAGTAGCACGGTCAAGAACGCGAACGCGAACGTCCACAGAAAAACCATGGCAAACGGACCCGCAATCCTGGGATTCGTGAGGAGATTGATGTAATTGCGTATCCCCACCTTAACCTTGTATCCAGGATAGATTTCCTCGCCATTTTGGTCTGTAAAGATGCCTTCCAGCGCCGTGTACACGATGCCGGTTTGCTGGTCGATCATCGTTTCCGCATCTGCATCATAGACATAGGTGGGCGTGCGCGTACGAAACTCAGTCAGACTCTCCAACCCAATCGTCTTACTCTCGAACTCGATCCTGTAGGTCTCAAGGGTCGAAAGCATCGGTACGATTTGCGGGATGGATAGCCGCGCGAAATCTGTGAATCGATCAGGCTCCCCGTCGCCGTCATCATCGATAAGACGAGGATCATCCACTGCAACGGCTGTCGCTTCTCCGTGAAGATAGAGAATCCGCTCCTCGCCAGACTCAAGGAGCAGGGCCAAGTCATTGTTCGCGTTCTTGGCGAACACCGTGAATGTGTAGCTCAGGGCGTCAGCGGGAGCGAAAGAGCGGTCTAGTAACTGATCGATCGCCTGGTCCTTGGCCAACATGTGGCCCGTACCTACGTTGGTGAAGGACGAGACGACCGTATACCCGATCGGGTAGACGACCATGACGATCAGAAAGATCAGACCCGGAACGAGCCATCGCAAGGGGTAGCGCTTCTCTGTTAGGAAGATGTAGGCGATGGAAACAGAGCCGATAAGCGGCATGGCTGCCGGGACGTACATTCCCTTGGTCAACAAGACGAAGGTCACATAGATTGAGACGCCAATCAGGGTCCCCAGCAGGACCACTTTCGCTACGTGCTTTGCTATATATCGCCAAATCATGAGTTTGTTTTAGAAGTGGGACCGCCCGCAGGGCGGTCCCACTCGATCAACTAGTCGCAGCCAAGCAGGGCGCGAATCTCAGCCGCAGCATCCTGCATCGCCGTCGTCGGATCCTGAGTCTGATTCACGATCAATTCAAGTGCGTTAGACCATGAAGACCAGACCGAATTCATCTCAGCAATCTTGGGCATCGGAACGGCTGTTGCAGCAGCAGCAGCGAATCCCTGAATGTCCTCATTGCCAGCCAAGAACGCCAGAGCAGGCAGGTATGCCGGCGGGCGGTCTCCTTCAATATAGAGGCCCAGCATGACGTCTGTAGAAATCAGGAAGTCTTTGATAAACAGGTTCGCAAGAACCTTGTTATCGCTGAACGCACTGATCATGAATCCCTGAACACCGACGAACACGCCAGGAGCATTCCCGTTGATCGGCGGGATAGCCGAAATGGCGTAGTTGATGCCTTCTGCCTTGGCGCCTGGAAGGGTCCAAGGCCCACCGATCATCATGCCGAGCTTGCCAGAATTGAATGCGCCAGTGACTTCGTTATACCCGGCGCCAGCGATCTCGATGCCATCTTTGACCATTTGGTCAAGGAGGATGGCTCCGGCAATGGAACCCGCGTTGTCAAGGCCAAGGTCGCAAGGGTCAAGCACGCCGTCTGCGTCCTTGCCAAAGATGTATCCGCCGCCAGCCGTATGCAGCGCAAACGTATGGAACGGATCCGGTTCTTGAATCAAGAACCCATATTCACCGGCGTCCAGATCGGTCAACGCCGCTGCGACGGTCAGCAGTTCTTCGAACGTCGTCGGTGCTTCGGGTACGAGGTCCGTGTTGCGAACGAGCGCGACGTTTTCCGTGGCATAGGGCACGCCATAGAGCAGATTGCCCCAGCTGAATGCGTCGATGGCGACAGGGTTAAAATCCGCAATGATCGCCGGCGTGAGAATGACCGGTTCGATCAAGCCGTTCAGGATAAGCTCGCCAAGCCAGTCGTGGGCGCCGATGAGAATGTCCGGGCCCTCGCCCGCCGGTCCAGCGGTCGCCAATTGGCCCCTCATGCCACCGAAATCGAGTTCCTGGACGACAACCTCGACACCATAGGCAGCCGTGAAGTCCTTTGCGACCTTTAGCATGATTGGTGTCCGCGTGTCGTCCGCCCAAATGAGCAATTTGCCCGCTTCGCTCGCTGTAACGACGAGCCCGGTAATGAGCAGTAATCCGAGTAGTACGAGTGAGACTCTCTTCATGGTCAACGCCTCCTTGAAGCATGAACCTTGTGTAAACCTCTTTGATCCCCCAATGCAAACTTCCTTGATGCGCTCCTTCACATCACCTCCTAGGGATTGTTGAATTCGATAAGGATTGGGACAAGTGTTGCGTAGTGTTGTAGGACTTCGTCGTACGAGGAGAGAATGGCTTCTTGCGACATCGAAGACGGGGCAAGGTAATCGTAAATCTGAGGCGCCCAGAAAGGACTGGGATTACCTCCGCCCACCCACTCCGCAGCAGTCGCTGCAATGCCGCGAAGGTAGTTCTCTCCGTATCCATCCTGCGACCCGACAAGTACGTAGTGCCACCCTTCGATCTTCGGCATGATTGACTTGGGAATGGTCACAATGATTCTCCCTCGCTTGGGATCAGAGGCAACTTCCACAAGCAGGGGCCCTTCGCCAGCAGCCGTCCACAAATGGCGCCCGTAGGAAGGCCATCCAGCAACTCGAATGAAGGTATCCCACGGATGCTCCGGGTCCATAGATACATGGGCAGCCGCAGCCTCTTCAGAGCTTTCGACTTGGCCGCCTTCTGTTACATCGAAATAGAGATAGAGAATCGGATGACTGAAGCCTTGCGGCCCTCCCCATTCGTTGGTTAGTGCCGCAAAATCGAACGCAAGCTGCCAACGGTCATCAGAATCGAACACCCGATACGCGAGCAAGTCGAAGACGTCGTCACCAATCTCATCGCTCAGCGGATAGATGTACGTGCCCAATCCGTGATCATCGCCAGCCGGGTCTTCGACTGAGAAACGCTCGACGCCCTGAATGAGGGTTGGAATCCCAGCGAGAACAGGCGTCTGCGGCAACACATCCAGCGTCTCATTGGGGCGCTCAAGCACGAGCGCCAACGTGGTCGACTTGCCGGGTTCGATGCCGACTTCTGAGAACGGAATCGAGAATTCGATGCGCTCTCCGATACGAACTGCCCGCGCGGCCGCGGTCCCGATAGATGACGCATAACGCCAACCACCGCTTCCGTTGGCAGCATACCTGGAGACGACGCCCGTACCATCTGGATCGATCTTGCTAAATCGTATCTGCATGGCATTGGCAAGTTCAAAACCGAGTTGCTGCCCAGAGAATCGCGTCGAAACATTGGCTGGTGCGCCAAGCGCGCCAGAGGTGTAGAGGCTCAGGTAGAGATCCTCCTCGCCGATCCATGAGACAGGGTCAACAGACGTTTCCACGACCACGATGAGGTTGGTCTCCTTGTACGCCAATCTCATTTCCACGAGTTCGCCCGTGCCGTGCAAGATCACAGCCTCATCCCAACCCTCGCCCTCACTGATGGCCCCATCGATCACGGGAACGACCTCCCCCAGATTCTCAATCGAAGGAGGAACCAGTCGCAAGCCAAGTACGTCGGGGATATCAGCACCCACAGCAGCATAGGCACCTGTTAGATGAGCCTTGAAGAGCCAGTCAAACAAGTCATCCGTATTGGAATCCTGATCGGTTCCGTACCACCAGAACCAATCCGACCCTTCTGCTGCATAGATCGCTTCCAGGGCATCTGCCGCGTCCCCCGCATTCGCGACCAGGATCCTGGCGCTCGCCAATCGCGCCCAAGCTTCGTCCTCGTCTGACTCTCCGCTCCAGGTGGACAGGTCACCCGCCCAAGATCCCGTTGGTACTGTGGACAGAGGCATGGACGTGACCCCTTCCGCGAGGAGCTGACCTGGCGTGACGGTGTTCATCCAGTTCGCTTCGCGTAGGGATTCATAGAGCGCTCGTAGGAACGTTCTTCCGTTATTGGGATATCCGGCCAAGAACATCCAGTTCTCACCATCCATCGCCAACGTCAACACGTGATCTGTCGGATCCTCTAGCGCATTCCACACTGTGGCCATCTCACCCATGAAGTCGTCGACGGCCTCGGCCGTCGGTTTGTTGCCATAGGCGAAACTGATCTTGTTGGACAGTTCGGTGTCGCGGAAGAACATCGTGACACCATCCCACGTATGGGCTGTCGTGAGTTCGCTGAGAGAAGGCGTATGCCCAAGTGCTTGGGCGAGAATGCCTTCATCGGCAGACGTCCATTGGAAGCCAGCGTCTCCTAACAGGCTGATCGCTGCTTCAGAGACAGCTTGCTCGGGCGACCAGACCCCGACAGCGGGGATGCCCAACAACCTCTGATGTTGATCCTGTCCTGCTTGCAGCTGGCCCATCACGTCTTGCGACCAGCCATGCTCGATGAGAAGCGGCATGATGGGATGGTAGAACGGGCTTGTGATCAGCTCATTACCAAGAGGAACGATCGCTTGATAGGCAGTGACGACGTCTTGGAGGATGGCCATCTGCGCTTGCATCAGGACGATGACGTCATCCACAGTGAACCCTGTGTGATCGCGAAAGCCGATCAGTCCATACGCTTCGTGAAGCTCTGGAGACGTTTGCCACAGCAAGAACAGCGCGGCTGCATCGAGCAATTGCTGATCCGACAGCTCGATGGAATCCGCCAGCATGTTGAGCTGCGCATAAGCCCCATCGTAGTAGGGATCGTTCGCATCGTCATCGAACATATAACCGTTTAGCCAGAAGAACTGGTCTTGCGCCGATGCGCGGTCCTCAGCCGACAATCCAGTTGGATCCGTCGCCAACGCCCAGATCCATTTCAGATGGTTGTCCACGGCGCCGATATATTGATAGAGGCCACCCAGCGCTGCTTCCTCGAGGGTGATCGTCGCGTAGTCCTCAAGTTGCCAGAGCAGGCTTGGCTGCAAGTTGAAGGTTACGTGGACGTCTGGATACTCGGCCGAAATGCGCGCGGTATCGATATATTCCTGTACTCCATGAATGCGAGCCCACGGGAGTTCGTATTCCTTTGTCAGCCGATTCCAGTACATGGGCTGATGTTGATGCCATAC
This sequence comes from Candidatus Atribacteria bacterium, assembly GCA_004525685.1. Classification (GTDB taxonomy): domain Bacteria; phylum Bipolaricaulota; class Bipolaricaulia; order UBA7950; family UBA9294; genus SPBW01. The sequence goes on along the minus strand of SPBW01000081.1, from coordinate 1,412 downwards.
GATGGCAAGATTCAGCGGAGCCTTCTCTGCCAATCCCAACGACGACACAACAGCAACAATGAGCAGGCAGAGAATCAGCACTCCACAAACCTGTCTCATGTGAGTCACCTCCTGGCTATATGCAGCGACGACACGCCCTCACCAAGCATCGTGAGAACGAAGGGGCCATTCATCTCCTGTGGAAGTTCGCGACCATCCTGATCCTTGATGACGATGGGGGCCGGCGCCCATGTGGCAAAGATTTCATGCTTCGCATCAACCTTGATCGTCCATCCATCACGGTACTGCGCGTCGTGAACAACGTGTGCTGGCGCAGGCACAGTCTTATTCCAAAGCCCGATGGGGGCGATTCCCCCAGCCATCGGCGCAAGGACGTAGTAGGCGATCTCCCCAGCTGGCAGGATGCCCTGCATGCAGTCAACTGCTTGTTGCCTTATTCCATCCCAGATGATGCAGTCCGCGGTTGGCGCCGATAGATCAAAGGGTTGTTCTGCGCTCGTCGTATTGAGAGCAACGATGTAGTTCCATGTGGCTGAACCCGCTCTGCGCTCGGTCCGAAAGACTTCAATTGCCTGCCCAAGAGACGCTGAATCTGGATAGGGTGGATGGTCAGGCTGCAAGAGATCGCCTGCCTGGGACACAAGTGAATTCACCAGATCGACATCCGTCATTCCCGGGCCATCGCCTATGCCAATCGGACCGCATGACAGCGCACGCAAGACGGCCTCCGCTCTCGGAGAGATTCCGCCCACATCATCCTGCCAGCGAGTCAGGAAGAGGTCATAGAATGGCAGGAGTCCCAATGCGTAGTACGTGAACCCGACAAGCAGATTCTGCCTGCGCATGACGGGTAGAGGTGTCGCCTCCGCCTTGAATCCGCCAAGGCCTAGCTTCTCCAACGTATCAAGAGCCTCAGATTGCGCGAACAGGTAGTCGATGGAGCTGCGTGCGGAGATGACATTGGGCAGAGTCGTTGACCGCAGCACCATTCCCATCGTGTGCATGCATGTGAGCACACTGATCCCTTCATCTGCCATCGCTTGCGCCATGCCGCCAAACCAGGCATCCGCTGCGATCGAATCCCGCCGAAGCGCAGGTGAGAGATGCTGTTGCGTACGCAGCCAATCATGCCATGCGACGACGGCTCCCTGCTTCCGCAGTTCCTTGGCCACGTGCCGATAGAAGGCTGGATCAGACCCGTTTGCTTGATACTCGTTCTCTTCTGCCAGGGCTGATAGATGAAGTACAGTGGGAAGATCGAAGTGCTCGGAAATGGACCCAATGCCGTCCGGGTACTTGCTCGGGTCAGGCGCAAAGCGAAGGGCCTGCCCAATGTACTTGTACGGATACCACAGATCTAGGCCAAGATACGCAACCGGGACCCCCTGATCGCCAAGCGACTCGATCTGGTT
>SPBW01000022.1 GCA_004525685.1 Candidatus Atribacteria bacterium | reverse complement strand
TTCCTTCTTCTCATTGTGAATCAGAGCATCCACAGCTTCCTGCAGCATGCGTCGCTCGTTGCGCAGGATCACTTCAGGCGCTCCCATGTCGATTAGTTTCTTGAGGCGATTGTTGCGGTTGATGATTCTGCGATACAGGTCGTTGAGGTCCGTCGTGGCGAACTTTCCGCCTTCCAACTGGATCATCGGTCGTAGATCGGGAGGAAGAACGGGGATGACTTCCAGGATCATGTCCTGAGGGTTGTTGCCAGACAAACGGACTTGGTCAACCACTTCGAGCTGCCGAAGGATTCGACGACGATTGCCTGCAGCCGATGTATGACTCAGCTGGTCAGTCAGCGAACGATGCAGCTCATTCATGTCCAGAGCCGCGAGTAACCCCTTCAGCCCAGCAGCCCCCGTATCGGCGATGAATCCGTCGGGATAGATCCTCTCGTAGGCTCGCTTCTCCAGATACGACAGATGGTTGCCCAACTCAAGTGGGACAGCCGAGTTTTTGATTCGGGTCACGATAAATATGAGGCTATCGAGAATCTCTCGATCAAGAACCTCGCCCTTGATGGAGGCACCATATCGATCAAGCAGCATCTCAAAGGCCGTTTGCGAACACAGCTCATCGGCAGGCCTCTCGGCGATAATTGTCCCTTCATCAACGTCATCGCCCTCCTCTACAAGAAGGTCGACTTCGCCGATCATTGGATATTCGATAGATCCAATGATAACGGCAGTGAAGGTTTCGCCATTGGTCAACTGTCGATCCTCAATCGAAACACGGCCAGCCTCTTCTGCCGGGACCCGTGGCGCATCTTCGACGTAGTATGCCGGTTCCACCTCAAACGAGAACTCTTGCGAGAGCACATTGACTTCCGACGAATAGAGGGTTTCTCCAGGGCGAACTTCTTTGCAGTCAGACGTGGTAACCAGGTAGAGCGCCTCTTCCATAGGCTCTGTTTCGTAGTACGCGATCCGCTGCAACTCGCGCTTCTTGATTCCAAGCAAGCGACTCAACAAACTTGAGACACCCTTTAGGAACCAGAAATGGACGACGGGGCTAGCCAGCTGAATGTGCCCCATATTCACACGTCGAACAGACGAGTCAGTTACCAAAACGTGGCATTTCTCGCACGTGATGCCTTCGTACTTCTTCCCTTTGTATTTGCCACATGCGCATTCATAGTCATTGGCTGGTCCGAAGATCTCTTCGGCATACAGCCCGCCACGCTCTGCGCGGTGAGTTCGATAGTTGATCGTTTCGGATTCCGTAATCTCCCCGTGTGACCAATTGAGAATCACGGAAGGGGGAGCAAGCTGGAGTTTGATGCGTTTGATATCGTCACCCGAAATCACTTCTCACCTCGTTTGGTTGTTCTATTCTCGCGGCAGACAAGACGAATCGTCGCGATTCATCGCCACCGACGGCGTGTGCCGAAGTTCATGCCGATTATGCCTTTCGCCCCCACTTCGTGCAGGTAGAGACAGTCAGTTCCAGTGTCATCCGTCAAGCAGGCTTCCAGCCCGTGTGCAATCATCCATTCGACATTCTCCGGGCAGCGTGTCGTTGACACCTTGAGAGCACGCGGTCCCGCATCAGCCTGCATATTGCACCTGAGTCGCCTCATTGTTACGATTTGGAGTCTTGGCAGTTTGCCGAACCCCCCGATTCATAAGCTGTAAATAGGCATAGCCTTCCCCTTTCCCTGCGGGGAACTATCCGGCTAGCCGTCTCAAGTTTCTCCATTGATCGCCAACTCCCACCGGATTCGACGAACAAACCGCAAGTATAGCTTCTACACGAGCGTTTTCAAGCTTGAGCGGCGAACACGCGCTCGATTGGCAATTCGAGTGGGATCCACGTCAAGTCATCCCGCTGTTCAAGCTCCTCAATCGAGGCGAATGGCTCAACATTGAGTAGCTGGCGCTCATCTTCTGACTCCAATCGATAGTAAATAGGAACCGTCGTCACGCCGCGGACACACGCATAAGTTGCCGTCAACCTGGCAACAAACTCTATGATGTCCTGCTTTTCGCTGTCGCATTTCGTGCACCAATTGGTCCTCAAGAGCGTCATCGGACCATGGGGCGTAGCTGGATAGAACCTCAGGTCCTGTGGAAGGAAGTAGTTTTGAAGCTCGCGCTTCTCATTCTCATCGAAGGCCAGCACGATTTGAAGATCCGGATCTGCCATGATGTATGTGGGGAAGTCCAATAGACAAAGCGCGTTGAGTGTCACAACCTCTTCTTTGAAGAGTGCGGCAACGCGCTCGCCAAATCCCGGCGTCATCAGCCGGCAGCGACATTCACTGCCCAGTGGATCCAGTGGACTCAGCCCCATCTTCTCTGCGAGCCGAGGCAGGAGGCGTGCGATCGTCTCTGGCTCACGCGTATGGCGCGACGCATCTGCCCATGAGCAAAGAGCACTTGGGATTCTGAGAGGCTGCTCCATCAGAAGAGGTCTCAGAACGCGACCATCCAATCCTTCTTGAGAGATGATGTCGGCAGTATCTTGCGCCGCAAGGCTATGCAGATCAGGAATTCCACCCGTGACTAGATACTCAGCGCCAATGCGCTCCATGTATTTCGCTGCTTTGGAGAATATGAGGGACTGACAGCTTCTACAGCTTCCAGACGATGAGAAGTCTCCCTCATCGGTCAGTGCAATGAGGTCTTGATAGTCTTTCTTGACAGACTGGGTACGAAACGTCGTATGGGCCCACTCAGTTCTTGTGATGTGTCGAAGTTCGTCGCTTTCACGCGAAAACGGCGATCGGAAATGGAGCAGTTGAATACTGCTCACCTGAGGATGCGCTCCAACGAGACGCGCTGCAACGCGACTCGCCAGGCTGCCCGAAAAAAGTGCCAGAACTTTTACCACGCCCTACCCCGTCCCCATGTCGCTACCGTCGCGGTTCGATCAGTCCAAAATTCCCGTCTTTCCGCCGATAAATGATCGCGATTTGATCCGTTTCCACGTCCACGAAGACCAAGAACTCTTTCTCAATGGCTTCGAGCTGAAGTGAAGCTTCTTCGACCGTCATCGGCTTCTGGAAATAGGCTTCTGATCGGACAATACGTTTCGCTTGAATCGCGTCGTCCGATTCATCTGTCCCGTCTTCAGCTGGCCGTCCCTTCACGTCCTGAAGCTGATCCTTAAACTTCACCAGTTGTCGCTTCATCCGATCGATGGCCTTGTCGATCGAGGCATACATGTCCGTCGATTCCTCACGGGCATTGATCACTTTACGATTGGTTAGATGCGCATGAAAATCTGCAATCTGTCGTTCTTTCTCCACAGAGAGGACGACATCAACACTAATGATTCGATCGAAGAAACGCTCAAGTGCTTCTGTCTTCTCGATGACATAGTTCCGCATTGCGGGACTTGCATCCGTATGGCGCCCGGCGATTTTGATCTTCATTCGCGCCTCCTTACCGGAAACTATAGCAGGAAAGGAGAAAACGGTCAATTCAGGCTACAATTGAAGAATCCTGAAATCGCCTATTGATCTCTCTTCACGCCATTTGAGCCAGACGATCGCGAAGCAAGCGCGTGACGAAATGAAGACCATCTTCTCCAATATCCGGCTGGAAGACTCGAAATTCTTGATTAACAAAGGATCTCAGCGAGCTTCGATATAGCGTTCCCGACGTGCGCCGTTCCCTCTGGATGAGCCCTGAGCTGATGAACTCCTGCGGAGGGTCCTCTTCAATGAGCTCTTGCGGGCAGCAGGTCCAGGCAGCAATCTGCTGTGACGAATAGGCACCCGGAGAGTGATCGACTAGGAAGGCTAGCACGCGCCGATGCAACGTCCCCTCGCGAGTGAATCGCCCCACCAATCGATCGATGTGCTGATTTACAGCTGGAGGCAAGGCGCGGGTGACATCCACAGCAGTGGACTCATCGTCGTCAGTAAGCACTGGAATCGATTGGGGAGTATCTGGTGTGGCAGTACGCACGGTCTCCGTGATATCGACAGTTGCGGCGCCAGCAATGATAACCGGCAGGCTGCGCATGACGCGATCCTCTTTCTCGGATGCGCTACGCGGAGGCATCACGTCCCTGGCAAAGGACGGGATCTCCAGCTTGATGTATCCCAGTGTTCGCGCAACGTCTTCAAGTTCACTGATTCGCTGATCCTTTGATTCAAGAATCCCCTCAAGCTTCTCAATGCGCTGCTCAAGTTGCTGCGTAGGCGATTGCGGTCCCTTCCCCTCACGCGCCTTCTCAATCGTATGAATGATTGAAGCACTCACGCTTCGCAGCGCAGGTGACTGTACGGTTTCCAGAGAAGGCGTGAATCCTGCATGAAAAGTCGCTCGCTCGCGCACATAGATCGGCAAAACGTTGTCGCCGTTGACGTACATGCAATCGCCAGTATCCAGCGAGTTGATGATCTCCTTGACCTCGGTCTTTCTCCACGGCAACAGCTCGCTATAGACGCGCATGTCGACTTCATGGACGACACGGTGCAAGAACAGCATTCCCGCTTGGCTGAGGACATCCTTGTCCACCTTGGCGCTTCGTTGAGAAACGATGATTCCACCAAGGCCTCTCTTGCGCCCACGCAAGGCGATACGAGCAATCATTTCCTTCAGTTCGTTCTTCACTCCCTGGGGGATGAACTCGTGTGCTTCTTCAATTCCGATCATGTAGGGCTTGCGCAGTGTGCCCGCCAGATTCCACAGTGCGGACAAATACACCTTGAGTAGCTCTGTCCGCTCTTCTGACAAGAATCCGCTCAGATCGAGCACAACAGGCACATTCTGTTCCATGCTTACTTGCGCAATCTCAGCAGCGCAATGGGCGTCAATCTCGATCTCCACGCCCTCACCCTTGCCCACGACGAGAACTTCATACTTCTCCTTGAGCCCGAAGTACTCGCCCTCGATATCCACGATAGAGAGGGGATAGTTGTTCTGCAGCAACTCTTCGAAGATGACGCCGGCTGTATTGGATTTCCCTGATCCTCGGATGCCAAGAATGGCAATGCATTGTCCGATCAGGTCTTCCAAATCGAGATTGAGATCTCGGCTAATGTTAAGTGGTTTCCCCATTCCAACTCCCCCGTTTTGCGCTTCTCACGGCGCAGTAAGACCACTTCGATCTGCCAACGTGGTGAAGTGGATACAAAGAGAGACTATGGATGTGCCAGAGGAAGCGACAGGGCGTATGTCCCTTACGTTTTGCCCGTAGTTCTCACTGAAGAAGATGGCGCTTCGTCATCTCGAAGCAATTGAGCAAGCGCGAACGCCTCATCGCGACTGACGATGTGGCCTGCAAGGATCCTGTCGTGGACCTGCGCAAGGATGCGTCCAAGCTGAGGTCCAGGCGTAAGGCCTAGCTGCTGTGTCAGGTCGTGGCCATTGATCATCTCTCGGGCATGCTGGAGACCACATACGCGTTCGATGTGGTCCATGACTCGAAGCGTCTCCTGGAAGATGGGTGCCCATCCCGAAGATCGATGCACACTGGCCTCACAGTCAGAGACAAGTACCTGGAGCAGGTCATAGAACTGGGAGTACTTCGCAGGCAACGTTGACGCCTCTGGGTCGCCCCCATCGCTTAGGAATCGGACCTGCTTGCCGCGCCCCATCTTTGGGAAGTCGGCGATCCTCATGTGTTGGCGAACCAGGTCGCACAGTCGCTGTGTCTGCAGCCTGCTCAACCGAAGTCTACGCCCCACGTCTTTCGCCATGCGCGCGCCGATAGCGCAGTGCCCGCCCATGTTTCGTCCGTCATTTCTCTGAAGCGCAACTGGCTTGCCGATGTCATGGAGAACAATCGCCAGTTTCACAATCGGATCGAGCACAAACCCGTCGGCAACCGCCACGGCCTGAATGGTGTGGACGAATACGTCTCCCTCAGGATGGTATTCTTCAGGCTGCGCGACGCCCTGGCATGCTGACAACTCAGGCAGGATGAATCTCAGCAATCCGAGGCTGTCCAACAGTTCCATTCCACGGGCCGCCTGCTGTGTCTTGAGAATGCGCAGCAACTCATCGCCAATGCGTTCTGCGGAGATAGACTGGATCTGTTGCGCATGATCGCGCACTGCCTGAGCTGTTGCCGCGTCCATCTCTCCGTCAATGCGGCAGGTAAACCGGACGGCTCGCATCATGCGCAGGTAGTCTTCGGAGAATCGGGCGCCAGGCTCCCCAATTGTCCTCACTCGACGAGCGGCGAGATCCTGTGTGCCACCGACCCAATCGATCACCTCGCCATCGGCTGTCGCAGCCAGCCCGTTGATGGTCAGATCGCGCCTCCGAACGTCGGTTTCCAAGTCGCGCACCAGTTCGACTTTCGCAGGCCAGCGGCCGTCGTACTCCGACTCGACTCGGAACGATGCGACTTCATAGGCGTGTCCTAGTGGATCAACAATCAAGAGAACGCCGAATTCCTCGCCAACGCCGACAATGGGCCGGTCATGGAATACGCGACGGATCTCCCGCGGAAGTGCTGAAGTGGCAATATCGATGTCAGAAGGCGGGAACACGACGTCCCTTCCAAGCTGAGCCTGCAACCCATCACGCACGACGCCGCCGATGAGAACGGCCTCAAAGCCAGCGCTCTGCAAGCGGGTGAGGATCTCCCTGGCGAAGGGGTGCGCGTCGTAAACCTTGTCTGTGGGTATACTCGTGAGCTGAGTCATGGTCTGAATGACTATACCCATCCGGGAATGCACACGGCAACCATGCTCCACCTACCTACCTAGCTCAACCCGGTCACGTGCCCTTGCGCATCCAAGTCAATATCCATGAACGCCGGGCGTGCCGGCAAACCAGGCATGGTTTGGATGGATCCGCACAGTGGGTAGATAAAGCCTGCCCCTGCGCTGGCCCGCACTTCGCGAATGGGGAGGTCATACCCGGAAGGGACTCCTTTCCAGCTGGGATCATGAGAGATCGAAAGCGGGGTCTTGGCCATGCATATTGGGAACCTGCCATACCCAAGGGCTTCGTACTGCTCAAGCTGCGCTGCGGCTTCTTGACTCAGCACAATGCCATCTGCCCCATAGATGCGAGTAGCGATCGTCTCGATCTTCTCTACCAACGGAAGGTCTGCGGAGTAGAGGAATTGGAAATCTGATGTCGCTTCACAGGCATCCATGACAGCGTCTGCCAGATCGAGCGCGCCTTCGCCCCCCCGCGCCCAGTGATCGGCGACCACAGACGCATGGGCGCCCGAGTCAAGGGTCAGCCTTCTCACAAGCTCAAGCTCCGCGTCGGTGTCTGATGGGAACTTGTTGACCGCAACGACAACAGGAACACCAAAGATCTTGGCAATGTCGATGTGTCGAATCACGTTGGCGCATCCCTTCTCAAGCAGATCGAGATTCTCGAACCCATACTCCGCAGGCAGAGGCTTGCCCGCAGTCACTGCCGGACCGCCGCCATGCATCTTGAGCGAGCGAATCGTGGCCACAAGAACGACGGCATCGGGGACCAGCCCACTGACGCGACACTTGATATCAAAGAACTTCTCCATACCGATGTCAGCGCCAAATCCTGACTCTGTCACGACGTAGTCTGCGAGCTTGAGCGCGATGCGATCCGCGATAATCGAAGAGTTGCCATGCGCAATGTTGGCGAACGGCCCGGCATGAACAAACACGCCTTGCCCCTCAAGCGTTTGCAGCAACGTCGGGTGGATGGCGTCCTTCATCAGCACTGTAGCCGCGCCCGCAACGCCAAGATCCTCCGTGGTGACGGGAGAGCCATCCTTCCGATAGCCAAGGACAATCCGTCCAATGCGCACGCGCAAATCCTTCAGGTCATCGGCAAGCGCCAGGCATGCCATCAATTCCGACGCTGCCGTAATATCAAATCCGCTGTCTCGGGGTATCCCGTCGTGCCTCGTTCCCAAGCCACTTCGGATGTTGCGCAGGGCTCGATCATTGACATCAAGAACCCGTCTCCAGGCGACTGTATCCAGATCGATGTCCAGTCGCGTCAGGCCTCTAGCTGCCCATCCTTCATCTGAAAAGTCCCGCTCATGCATCATGCGCGCGTCGAGCGCTGCGGCAATGAGATTGTGGGCAGCCGTAACGGCATGCATGTCGCCGGTGAGATGGAGGTTGAATTCCTCCATCGGGATCACTTGCGCGTGTCCGCCTCCAGCACCCCCCCCCTTGATTCCGAATGTCGGACCTTGCGAGGGTTGACGAATGCAGGCCATGGCAAGCTGCTGCCGCTTCGCCAATCCCTGCAACAATCCGATCGTTGTTGTTGTTTTACCTTCACCCAGTGGCGTGGGAGTGATCGCAGTGATGTCGATGTACTTTCCATTGGGCTGGCTTGATCGCGCCGCTAGGGATGAATGAAGGACCTTGGCCTTGGCTGTCCCATACTGCCACAGTTCGTCGGGCTTCAATCCCAACTGTGCGGCAATGTCCAGTATCGGCTTCGGGCGGACAGATCGTGCAATGGTCAAGTCGCTGTTCATGGGAAGTTCCTTTCTGTCTCACAAATCAGGTATCGTACCCGCTCCTTTGAGGACACTCAGCGTCTTCTTCGCGGTCGACGAGGCTCTGGAATGATATCGTCACATACACGTTGACCCAGGCAACAAACACCGTCGACACCAGAATAGCAACAGGATGCACCCACACAGACTGCGTGCCCGGTGTCAGCAGGAAGTCGACTGCCAGGGGGATGCAATAGGCAACTGCAAGCAACAGAAGCATTTGTAGCATGACGCGAGGGGTTCGCGTCATGAGGAAGCTCTCTTGGATCCCCAGCAGCGCACGCGTCTTGTGCAGGATGATGGACTGCTTGTAGTAGATGCCCCGAAGTCCCACGTAGATTCCTGGAAGGAGAAACACCACGCTTCCGAGAATCACACCGGCGTTGACGATCAATTCGCCAACCACCAATGCCGCAAATGAATCGAGGGGAAGCGCGTGCCACGAGACGGGTTGCTTCGAGAGGACAGAGGCCGTTATCTCGATCACGAACAAATGGTAGAGCGGAGAAAGAAGAAGCACGAGCCCGATTGTGACGACCCACCAGGGATCGGCGACATCAAGCAGGTCAGCTCGCAACGAGGACAAGTGAATGATGATGCTGTAGACAAGCGAGGCAAGTCCGATGGACGGTGTGCGAAGCAGAAGCCACACCGCTTGTTTACTCTGTCGGGCTATCGTCTTCATCTCGCAGCAAGTGCTCCAATCGCAACGACCGCTCCACGGTGTGATCCACCATGAATTGCAGTTCAGGCGTATGTCGTGTCGAAATCCTGTGAGCGAGCTCGCTACGGTAGAATCCCTGATCCCGTTTCAGTGCCTTGATGAACGCCTCAGAATCGATCTCAGTTCCCGCTGCCACATAGACCTTGGCGTATCGTCCGTCGATCGAGAGTTGAACGTCCATCACGGTTGGGAACGCCGCCTTTACAATTGGATCTCGGCTCTCGAACTCAACGATAGCGGCCAGTTCTCTCTGAATGTCTTCTTGCAGGCGAGCCAAGCGCCGTTTCCCTGTCATAGAATCTCCAAGTCTGCTTCTTCTATTTCGTAGCCTTCACCGCGCTCAAGTTTCGCTTGAAGCTTTCGCAGCGCGGAATCTGAGAATCGCGGGTCATTGGATAAGTGGGCCACGCGAATCATCATGTGCTGCAAATCATCCTGATCTCCCGATTCACAGGCAGCAAACGATGGACCCTGTCTTTGAACATCGGCAAGAATCCGTTTGACAATGGATCGCTTCTGCTTGATCGACTCCATCGCATAGAGCCGGAAACGTATCGTTAGGACAGCTGCTTTCATGCAATCGTTAGCGCTCGACCTCTTCTAGGACGAATACCTGAAGGCGATCGCCGATCTGAACGTCATTGAAGTCACGGATTCGAATACCGCACTCGCGTCCGGATTGGACTTCGCGAACGTCGTCCTCGAAGCGTCGCAATGACGCGATCTCGCCGGTGAACATCTCGGTGTTGTTGCGAATCACGCGGACTTGCCCACGTCGCTCAATGCGGCCATCAACCACATAGCATCCAGCGATGCTCCCTGCGGGGGCCTTGAACAGGTTTCGCACCTCAGCCACGCCAAGGGCCTTCTCCTCAAATACTGGACCGAGCTGGCGCTTCAATGCGCTCTCAATCTCATCAACCAGATGATAGATGATGTCGTACATCAAGACGGGGATCCCCTCGCGCTCTGCCAGTTTCAGCGCCTTGGGATCGACACCAACTCCGAATCCCACAGCCAGGCACTCTTCGTTGACTGTTGAGGCAAGGACAATGTCGGATTCAGAAATTCCACCCACGCCGGAGATGAGAATATCCAACTCGACGCCATCGACATTGAGTGATGCAATCTCCCGACGAGCCGCCTCCAGCGCACCCGTTGATGCAGCCTTGAGAATGACCTTCAACTTCGCCGTTTCTTTACGTTGCGCGAAGAGGTCATCAAGGGTGACGGCCCGAGGAGCCGCCTGTGGAAGCTGGTCTTGCTGATACTGCTGCGCTAGTTTCTTTGCCTGTGCCTGACTCTTGACGACCTCAATCCGTGTCCCCACTTCAGGGAGATCGCTGAACCCAAGGACGGACACGGCATCTCCTGGCAAGGCCTGCTCGACGCGGTTGCCCACACCGTCCAGAAGCGCTTTCACGCGTCCCTGTACGGCGCCAGCGACAGCCCAGTCCTTGACATGAAGTGTGCCATCCCGGACGACGATAGTTGCCACAGGTCCCTGGCCCGTCACCAGATGAGACTCGATGATCGCGGCTTCCAGAGGATTCTTCGGATCTGCCTTCAAATCACTCATTTCCGCAACGAGGAGGATCATCTCGAGCAACTCATCGATGTTTGTCCCTTCAAGAGCTGACACTTCGACAGTAATCGTGTCGCCGCCCCACGCTTCAGGCAGCAGCCCGTGCTGAGCCAGGTCGTTGATGACCTTGCTGACGTCGGCATTGGCTTTGTCAATCTTGTTAATCGCCACGATGATCGGCACTTCGGCCGCCTTGATGTGGTCGATCGCTTCCACAGTTTGCGCCATCACACCGTCGTCGGCAGCCACGACCAAAATGGCAATATCCGTAACTTGCGCGCCACGAGCACGCATGCCTGTGAATGCCTTGTGCCCCGGCGTGTCGATGAAGGTGATCTTCTGGCCATGGAGTTCTGCTTGATAGGCAGCGATCCCCTGCGTGATCCCGCCTGCTTCCTTGGACGCGAGATGAGATTCTCGGATGGCATCCAGAAGCGTCGTCTTCCCGTGGTCAATGTGACCCAGTACAGAAACGATCGGAGGCCGTACGTCTCCGGACGAGGTGCCGGTCTTCTTCCTGGCTGCTTTCGGCGTAGTTGCTCGTTCTGCTGGCGCTTCATCCGATTTGACTGGAGACTCTGTCTTTGGCGTCGAGGACTCGGCAATTGCTCCCGCACCCTCTTCGAACAGGTGAACGATCAGAGCGTATTCCTCGTCGTCTACGGAATTGGTCGCCTTGAGACCCGGCATGCCCATTTCTTCAAGTTTGGCTAGCAGTTCCTTGCTCGAAATCCCAACCTCGCGAGCAATTTCGTAGATTCTTTTCTTTGACAACGGAATCCTCTCTCTTTTTGAAATGTTCGATAAGTACGATCCAGACTATACGGAATCGCTCAGATTGCGTCAAACCCATGAACCAAAGGGCAAACAAGCTCGCCAACAAGATGATCGCCACACAACCGCGACAACCCCTCGAAAAGGCCCCACACGCGAAGAAAGAGCATCGCTGTCGGCCGCACTTGGGGAGCTACACGCTGGTGGAGAGGCGGTACTCATTGAGCCACTTACTCACTTTTTGGATGTCTAGCCAAGTGAGATACTTCGGGCTTCCTTTCTCGCGAGAAGGATTTCGTAACAAGTAGCTGGGATGGAACATGGGGAACAGGAGGATTCCGCCTCGCCACGAGAAGAATTTGCCATGTGATTGGGTAATTCCGGGGATGTCCGGCAACAGCCATTGCGTTGACGTGTTCCCCAAGGTCACGATCAGCGCAGGCTTAACAAGCGCAATCTGCGACTCCAGATAGGGAAAGCAGACGTCCATCTCTGCACGGGAGGGCACGCGATTGCCTGGCGGCCGACATTTCACGACATTGCCGATATAGACGTCCTCTCTCTTGATATCGACAGAGTTCAGCACTTCATCCAATTTCTGTCCGGCGAGCCCGACGAAAGGACGGCCTGTCTCATCCTCAGTCTCTCCTGGCCCCTCTCCAATGAACATCACATCAGCAGAGGGATTGCCTTCCCCGAACACGACATTCGTTCGAGTGGCTGCAAGAGAACATGCAGTACAAGAGAGGACACGCGGCTTCAGTGCTTCGAGTGAAAGGACGCTACTGGATTCCTGCATGTCGCTCCTTCTCCTCTATAGATCAGACGCGGCGAGACTGACCGGACTTGGCAAAAGCGGGCAACGGGATTCGAACCCGCGACCCTCAGCTTGGGAAGCTGATGCTCTACCACTGAGCTATGCCCGCTTGCTTCAGATCATTATACCAAGCGACAACGACCAGCAAAATCACGCGCGTAGGGCCTCCAGTGCAGGCATCGTCTTGCCGCGAAGCAGGGCCAAGCAAGCGCCTCCGCCCGTAGAGACAAAAGATGCGCCTTCTGCAAGACCGAATCGCTCCATCGCTTCGCCGGTTTCTCCTCCGCCAATGATGCTGTAGGCATCGGATTGCGCGACGCCGACTGCAATGTCCCTCGTCCCTGTGGAGAAGGAAGCGATCTCGTAGGCACCCATCGGTCCTGTCCAAACGATCGTCTTAGCTTTGGCGATTTGTTCGAGGAACAGCTGAACCGTTTGCGGACCAATGTCGAACGCATGCCAGCCGTCTGGAATATCATTCACAGAGCAAACCTTGGCTTCGCTGTCAGGAGACAACTCAGCCGCAGCAACGACATCAATAGGCAGATGTATTGTCGTGTTCGTTTGGATGGCGATCCTTCGAATCTCGTCAACCTCTTCTAATACCTTGTGATCGACTGTTGACGCGCCCACGTCGATGCCCATGGCGTGAAGGAAGGTCATGGCAACGCCGCCGCCAATCATGATCTCATCGACTTGACGTGCCAAGTCACGTAGCGGCCCCAGTTTACTTTGCGCCTTCTTCCCGCCGACGACGGCCACGTAGGGATGCTGTGGGGACTCAAGAAGCGGGCTCAAGGCTTGAATCTCGGCCTGCACAAGAATGCCAGCATAGCTAGGCAGATGGTCGGAAATGCCTACAGTAGAGGCGTGGGCACGATGCATGGTGGCGAAGGCATCATTGACGAAAAGATCGGCCAGATCAGCAAGCTGGTGCGTAAATGTCGGCTCATTGGTCGTCTCTTCTCTGTGAAATCGCACATTCTCCAGCAATAGCACGTCTGCAGGCTTCATCGCAGAGACGGCGTCAATCACAGCATCTCCGACACAATCGTCCAGTTTCGTGATAGGACGCCCCAGCAGCGTCTCCAAGCTTTTGGCAACTGGATCGAGGCGAAGCTCCTCCACAACCTTGCCTTCAGGCCGCCCCAAGTGAGAGAGCAGTATGATCTTCGCACCGTGGTCGGCAAGCCACGTGATTGTGGGTAGCGAAGACGCAATACGGCGCTCATCCAACACGCGTCCGTCCTCCAATGGAACGTTGTAATCCACTCGCACCAGTACTGTCTTGCCCTCTACTTGCGCGTCTTGAATCTTGCGGAGTTCCACCACGAGCCTCCAATCGTACGTTTCCCTGGTCGCGAACCTTATTGAATGCCCAACAGAAGGGGATTATAATGCGCATCGATGAACAATCAAAGCCTCATCCTTCTCGCCATCGGCACCTTTGTGGCGCTCATAGTAACCGTCGCGGCAGTAGATCAGTACTTCCTCGATGAGCACCCTCCCACAGAGGTGGAGGGCCTGATGTGGCGAGTGGAGAATGCATTTAACCGCATTCAGGATCTTGAAGCGACGCTACAAGTGAGCAACGAAGCTCAGCCAGCAGAGAATATTCGTATGAAGTTGAGATACGTCAAGGGGCCGCCTCCTGTACTGTCGATGCGCTACGTGCCGCCTCAGGAAATGATTGCAGACTCGTTCGTCGAGGCAGTC
Source organism: Candidatus Atribacteria bacterium (assembly GCA_004525685.1). Classification (GTDB taxonomy): domain Bacteria; phylum Bipolaricaulota; class Bipolaricaulia; order UBA7950; family UBA9294; genus SPBW01. The sequence goes on along the minus strand of SPBW01000022.1, from coordinate 5,425 downwards.
CGGGACGAGACCTTCACGATCGAGAATGATCAGCTCTTCCACTACATCCCTAGCGAGGACATCATCGTCAGCAAGCGATGGCCAGGCGTGCCGCTTGCAGCCATTGGCCTGGGTGTTCTTGACATCAAGCAGCTGGAATCCGACTGGGCTGCAGGTAAGATCGAGATTGAGATCCGCCAGGATATGGCTGGCTTCACAGAACTGCCGTATACGTCGGCCGTGTCCGTGAGCAATTCATTGAGTGATCCACTGTCGGCACCATCTGCGTTCTTCTCGGCACTTCAAGAACTCCAATCGCCGCAATCGCACGGTCTCTGCTTCTCATTCTGCCCGGAGTCTCAGGAAGGCACTCCGCAACTAAGCTTGGGACTGGCGACGCAGATTCTTGATGCCGATGCGACCGGCTCAATCACTGGCAACTACATCCTGGAAGTTCGTGACCCTGCCTCCAAGGATCTCTTGCGCATGATCTGGATTGACCGCGAGACGTATCTCATCCAGAAGGTCGTCACGTTCAAGAATGGCCAGCGAAACGCCACACTTCTGATTCAACTGCTAACGATTGATCAAGGCCTGACCGAAGGTGAGGTTGTCACGCCCCCGCAGGCGGGTGTAGAGAACATCCGCGGCTAGGACACTTGTTTCCCGCCGTCCTCTTCTGACGCCCATTCTTTCCATTTCCGAAATTCGCCCAAGTCGAGATCGTCGTCGACGAAATCGTGGAACTCGTCTTCTTCAGCAAAGGGCGACTCGATGGCCTCAGCTTGAAACACGTCGTCCTCTACGAAGATTCGGCATCCCGCTCGCAGGGAAAGCGCAAGAGAATCGGATGGACGGGCGTCAAACTCCATCACATCACCGTGGGAGTCGCGGACATAGATTGATGCGAGGAAGGTCCCGTCTTGAACTGCTTTGATGATGACCTTGTCGACCTTCGCATCCAGATTCTCGATCATCTGAGACATCAGCACATGCGTCAGCGGACGTGGAAATTCTTCGTCTTGTAGGCCGAATGCAATGGAGATCGCCTCAGAGTCGCCGATCCAGATCGGCAGAGCCTTTCTTGATGACCGATCCTTCAACAGCACCACGGGTGAGTTGCTTGATGGATCAACCAACAACGCTTTGATGACGACTTCTCGCATGCCTTGCTCCTTACCTGCTGTCCGATCCCTTGATGAGCATCGGATTATAGCTTCTTGCATTGCCATCAACAAATACGGATGGACATTGGCGACATCGACACCGTTGGCTACACTTGCTCGTTAGGACGGAGGTCATCGTGTGCGGAATCATCGGATACATTGGAAGCGAACGTGTTGTGCCCATCCTCATGGAGGGATTGTCTCGCCTTGAATACAGAGGATATGATTCCGCAGGAATCGCCACACTGCAGGATGGAGAGCTATTCCGTCTTCGCCAAGTAGGCAAGGTGCGCGACTTGGCATGTGCTCTTCAAGATGACGATTCAGATGCCACCATCGGAATTGGACACACGCGGTGGGCTACGCATGGCGCTCCAACGAGAGAGAATGCGCATCCCCATCTCGACTGCAGTGGTGACATTGCCCTCATCCACAATGGCATCATTGAGAATTACCTGGTTCTCAGAGACGAACTCCTAGAAGCGGGACATACGTTCCGTTCCCAAACCGATACCGAGGTCCTTGCTCATCTTATTGAGCACTACTTCGACGGGGATCTGCTGGCTGCGGTCACGGCAGCGGTTCGCCGCGCAGAAGGTGCGTTTGCGCTGGCCGTCCTCTGTTCCAGGACACCGGATCGTCTTGTTGCGGCACGGAGGGGAAGTCCGCTTGTTGTTGGGCACTCAAGTACTGGCCACTTTATTGCGTCAGATATTCCCGCCCTCCTGGGCAAGGCTAATTCCGTCGTCTTTCTCGCTGATGATGAGCTGGCTGAGTTGACGCGAGATACGGTTCGTTTCATCGACTGCGATGGTGTCGAACTCCACCCCCCGTCTCACCGAGTGAGCGCGGATCAAGTCTCCATCCAAAAAGGCGGCTACAGGCACTTCATGCTCAAAGAGATACATGAACAAGACCGCTCCATCGGAGAGACAGTCCGAGAGAAGATGTGTCATGAAGGAGAGGATGTGACGCAATCGCCCTTCTTCTCGGTGTGTAAGCGCATCGCTCCCTTCAATCACATCTATCTGATCGCCTGCGGGACGGCCTATCATGCAAGCCTGACGGCTGAGTACATGTGGGAACGCATCCTCAACATGCCCATTCAATCGATGATTGCATCTGAGTTTCGCATGCGCGCTGCCCACCTATCAGAGAAGTCGCTGGTGATTGCCGTCTCCCAATCCGGCGAAACGATCGACACATTGATGGCGCTTCGTCGAGCCAAGAGCGCTGGCGCACAAGTCATCGCGCTTGTCAACAACGAGCAATCCACCATTGATCGGGAAGCCGACGTCTCCGTGTACACGCATGCAGGGATCGAAATCGGCGTTGCCGCAACCAAGACCTTCACGGCTCAGATTGCCGCTTTGGGGCTGTTGGGCCTCCATCTTGGTCTGGATCACCTCTCACAAGCGGACATCCAAGCCGAGTTCGGGCGATTGGCCTTGCTGCCCGGTCGAATCAACGAGAGCCTTCAGAAGGAAGACGACATCCGTACGATTGCCGAGGGTCTTCATCACGCCCGGGACGTGCTGTTCTTGGCACGGGGGGAGCTCTACCCGATCGCACTGGAGGGAGCCCTCAAGCTCAAGGAGATTTCCTACATCCACGCAGAAGGCTATCCAGCGGGCGAGATGAAGCATGGTCCCATCGCGCTCATCGACGAGAAGACACCCGTTGTCTTCCTCTTGTCTCGCGGCATTGCATTCGAAAAAGTACTGTCCAACATGGAAGAGGTCAGAGCTCGGAATGGCCAGATTATCGCCGTGACGGATGCTCCCGATGACCCCGCCGTGAAGCGATTGGCAAACGCCATTATCCCAGTACCCAACGTAGAGGGGATTTCACGCCCGATTCTGTTCACGATCCCGCTGCAACTACTGGCGTATCATGCGGCAGTATGGCGAGGCACGGATGTCGATCAGCCGCGCAACCTCGCCAAGACCGTGACCGTTGAGTGAGCCTAGTAAACGTGCACGCCTTTAGGTTGATGGGCTCCTCATCTACCGGCTCGCACTCTCTCTCGCTAGTGCGCCACAATGTCCGCTAGCCTGAGAATGTCGGGATCCACATTGCTGCACGGAGTGTCCAGCGCAGCGTAGTCGACAGCGGCAATGTCTCGGCCATCATAGCGAAGCATGCGGCCAGTGCTGCCAGCGGTGAGTGCTTGAATGGCGGCTTCACCAAAGCGGCTTGCCAGAATGCGATCAAAGGCTGTCGGAGATCCACCACGTTGAAGATGCCCCAGAATCGTCAGACGGCTTTCCACGTTCCCCAGCGTATCCAGGTGGCTACAGATGGCTCGTGCCGATGATGCAAACGTGGGGGCCATGTCCGGTGGTTTGAAGCCTTCTGCCACAACGATAATCGAGTGACTCTTTCCCAATGACATTCCGCTCTGAACGCTACGAGCAACAGCCTCAAGCGATTCAGGCATCTCAGGGAGAAGGATGATTTCCGCACCGCCTGCCAATCCGCCCATGAGCGCGATGTAGCCGGATTCTCGTCCCATCACCTCAACGACAAAGGCCCGCTCATGAGCAATCGCTGTGTCGCGAAGTCGATCAAGACACTCAACCACGGTATTCAGAGCCGTATCGACGCCGATCGCCATCGTCGATTCCGGCACGTCATTGTCAATCGAGGCGGGGATTCCCATGGTGCGAACACCCATCTCACACAGCCTCTTCGCCCCGCGCAATGAGCCATTACCTCCAATGACAATGAGTCCGTCAAGCCCGTGTTCCTCGATCCGGGCGAGCGCTTTCTGTTGCCCAGCATCGGTCATGAATTCCTTGGAGCGGGCGCTTCGCAGAAGGGTTCCGCCTCGTTCGATGATTCCACCGACTGCGCGATTGTCGAGCACCGTGACGTCTCCGCTGATCAGTCCCGAATACCCTCGTGCGATCCCGAACATGGAGAAACCCGCGTCTGTGCCGCAGCGAACACAGGCACGCAGCGCTGCGTTCATTCCAGGGGCATCGCCGCCGCTCGTCAACACACCAATCCTTGTCATGATCTTCTCCGCTACCTCGCTCTTGGCTGGGATATCATAGGACATCCTTCCTCGAATACACGAGTTCTCCTCCCACAAACGTCATGTCGACTGATCGCTTCGCGATGTTTTCGATGTCTAGCATGGGGTTTGAATCAAGGACGACCAAGTCTGCCAATTTTCCAACCTCCAGGCTTCCTTTCTCGTCTTCTTCAAATGCGAAGCGTGCACTACCCATCGTGTAGCAATCGATCGCCTCAGACACGGTAAGTCGTTGCTGCGGATAGGCACCATGAATGGCCCCATGCAGGCCAATAAGCGGGGATGGCGGCATGCCATCGGATCCGAACGCAAGAGGCAGATCCAGGTCGTGGATGAGGCGCAGGGGATTGCTCATCTGGTCACGATCTGAGCCAAGACGATCCACATACAAGCTGTTCGGCCCAGACCAATTCGTGATGAAATTGGGCTGCATACACAGATGCAGGCCCGCCTGCTTCACGCGCGGCAATTGGTCTTCCACAGGAAGCTCGAAGTGTTCCATGCGATGCCGAAGAGACGGATCCGTGTGCAAGTGCTCGTGCGCGCCGAGCACTTGATCGATCGCTCGATCGCCGATGGCATGAATGATGGTCTGCCATCCAGCGCGATCTGCTGTTTCGATCCATGTGCGCAATTCATCATCCTCATGATTGAGTTCGCCCAATCCACCCTGCAGATAGGCAGAAGAAACGGCGGCATTGCCTGCGCCGATGGAGCCATCAGCGAATATCTTGACGCCGCCGAAGCGGAGCCATGGATCCCCGTATCCTGTCTTAAGACCAACAGCCAAGAGCTTGTCGAACGACTGGATGTCTGGACAGAATGTAATCCTCAGCTTCCGCTCGTGCCGCCCCGTCAGGAATGCCTCGAAGTCGTCCAGTCGCGTCATCGTATGTACCGTCGTGATTCCCAGTCGATGGCACAAACGTGCCGCAGCATCGAGAGCAGCTATCGAAGCATCGCGATCAGGGCGCACAGCTCCCGTCATCACAGTAACGGCCTGCTCCCTCAACAACCCGTTCATTCGATCAATGAGGTGCTCAGGAGCCGCATGCGGAATCTGCTTCATCGCCAGACTGTTGGCAGCCAAGAGATGCCCGTCCATGCGAATGGCCAGCAAAGGAGACTGAGGTGCAATCCTGTCCAATTCGTCCTTGGTAAGGTATCCACGATCCGTCCAATGAGATTCGTCCCACCCGTAGGCGATGACCCACTCTTCGGCTCGCTCCTTTGCAGCCTG
>SPBW01000071.1 GCA_004525685.1 Candidatus Atribacteria bacterium | reverse complement strand
TGATTCGCGCGATCCAGGTCCAGAAACCATTGCGCCACGGGTTCTAAAGTGCCGCGCACCTAATGCAAGTGCTGGTTCGCCCGCATAGTGGCGGATGGGAAGGAGTCACAGTGCAAGATCACATCCACAGGTTTCGACATCACGACATCGAGGGAGCCATCATCCGTGTCTTGGAGGACGAGGAACTCACTGTGAATGAGTTCCTCAGCGAAGAGCACCAGCTAGAGGATGGCAATGTGTACGAATTCGCCTACACCTGTTGCTATCTCAAGCATCGCGGGAAGCACATTCTCGTCGATGCAGGCTTCGACCCCGACACGACGCCAGGAGCACTCGAATCTATCGATGTGTTCCCCGAGGACATTGATCTCGTGCTGTTGACACACGCCGACCGAGACCATGTGGCTGGCGTGCTGATGCACGATGGCACCCTGACCTATCCCCATGCACGGCACGTCATCAGCAAGCAGGTGTGGGAACACTTGTCCGATCCATCAACACTCGAAGCCTTGGACGATGAGCGCCGCGCGTTCTATCACAAGCTTGCCCGAGCACTCGACTCGTCGATTGAGCTGATTGACGACGAGTCCGACATAGCAGACGGCATCCGCTTCATTCCCCATGACGGCCATCGCGCTGGCCATGCTGTGTATGAGTTTTCATCCAGTGAGACGCCACTGATTCATTCAGGCGATGCTTTTTTCCATCCCATCTTCGCCGAGCATCCAGATTGGGCCAACCTGACAGACTCTGCCCCTGAGCTGGCAGTCGAGAGCCGCAAGAACCTAGTAGAGAGAGCTTCAACATCAGCAGCACTGATTCTCAGCACGCACATCCCGTTTCCCGGCATCGGGCAGATTCGAAAGCTAGACGAACTGCTGTACCAATGGATTCCCATTGAGCTAGGATTCTGAAGAGACACGCTTCGCAGTCATCGCTAGGGAGACAATGCCCAGTCAAATGACCTCTCAGGGTGACAGAATCGGTCCATCGCGGCCGCAAGGAGACACATTGTGAACCAGACAGCCAAGAGCATAGACGACAAATTGCATCTGTTTTCGCACGGAGGCACGGCTGGCGCTGTGATTCGCATTCTTCCCGATGCCTCCCGTTCGTTGAACGAGATGCTGCCTGAGGATCTTCAGCAAACGCCTGACCAGAATCTGAAGCTGGCCTATACCTGCTGCTATCTGAACCACCGTGACCGCAACATCATGATCGATGCTGGCATAGACGGCGATGAAGTAGCCGCCTCGCTGTCAGAACTTGGCGTGGCTGCAAGCGACATCGAACTCGTTTGTATTACGCACGTCGATCGCGATCACGTAGCCGGCCTGTTGCTGCAGATTGGCGATGGCGAGCTAACGTATTCCAACGCAAAATACGTGCTCGACGCCGGTCTCTGGGATGATCTTCACAAGCCAGAGACCTACGACAGTCTGCCCAAACATCTGAACCGCCTATTCCAACGTCTGAAAGACTTGATTGAAGATCGCGTCATCCTAGCCAGCGGAGAATCTGCCGTTGCCGAAGGCATCACCTTCATTCCCGCCAGCGGCCATCGCCCGGGCCATGCCGCCTACGAATTCGCCACCGACGGCACCCCTGTCCTGCATGGTGGCGATGCCGCGCTTCATCCCCTGTTCTTCGAGCATCTTGAGTGGCCCTGCATCGTCGACACCGATCCAGTAGGGGCCGTAGAGAGCCGGAGAATGCTTCTGGAGAGAGCCAAAGAGACAGGTGCGCTAGTCCTAGGAACTCATCTACCTTGGCCGGGCATCAGCTTCTACGGCGCAGGCGCTTCCTAGGTACCTCCGATACGGGGGGGGCTCTGTTCACTGCGACAGCCTGCCCTGTGCACATGCTCGCATCATCCAGAACGGCCCTGCGCCAGTCTCTCGTGAATCGAGGCGTCTGGTACTGGTGAACGCACTTGCTCCCATCTGCCCGTCGAGATACCCTTCACACAGATGATGAATGCTGCCGCAGTCTCTGACCTTCATGGCAATGCCAGGCTGTATGAGCTTCTATTACGGATCGTCGATCTTTGGAAGATTTCGTCAGTATTCATCTTGGGAGATCTCGCCCCCAGCTCATTGGCTCCTACGGACACGTCGGCCACTGGTCTCGAAGAAGCAGTGGACCTTCAACGTGACTTCTTCTCAGACACATTCATTCCCATGTTGGAAGCGTTTCTTACCGGGCATCGCCAGACCCACGTCTACGCCATCATGGGAAACGATGATCGCAGGGTGAATGAGCCGCTGCTCGAGGAATTCAGCAATACCACGCGCAACTTCCACTTGGTGAACGATCGGATCGTCGAGTTCCGCAACGCAAAGCAGATCCGCACGTTCTTCCCTGATGATGTGCCGCGGTTGTTTGTTGCGGGATATCCCTACGTGCCTCTTGGCAGTGGCTCGCTGATGGACTGGGTCAAACACGAGAATCGATTCGAGCTTGTCCCTCCGGGAATGGATCCTTGCACAGACTTTGACACCTGGGGTACACGTACAGTGGAACCGCGATTTCACTCGACCATTGCAAAGGATCTTGCCGACTTTTCTGGCTACCTCGCCAAGTGGGAACGCAGCGAAGACATCGCCTACGACCCGGCGCAGACGATTCATCTGTTTCATGCTCCGCCCTACAACACACCGCTGGACCAGATCGCTCCACAAGGCCGGTACGATCTTCTCCCGCTGCCGGATCACATTGGCAGCAGCGAGATTCGACGGTTCATCGAGCAACGGCAGCCCTATCTTGTCTTGTGCGGGCACTGCCACGAAGCGGTCGTGCTCGGAGACTACAAGACAGACATTGGCACGACGCGATGTGTGAATCCAGGCAGCCAAACACACATTGATACGCTAAGTATCGTTCAGTTTGATCCCTACGCGCCCACAGACATGAAGCAGTTCTTCATCAACACGCGCTAGAAACAACCAGCCACGGCAAAGCTTTGTCCTAGTTATTGCAGGGGACTTCCCCTGAGGGAAGCCCCCTTAGATCCAGGATCCGATCGCCACAGGCAAATGGGGCGTGTGTGTAGTCCATCAAACATCGCACCAGGGCCCGTGCGCTCGTCCTGTCTGCCCCGCTCGATGACATGAATGTCAAGCAGCGAGGCAGGAGTCTTCTTCAGCCCGACGAGGCGCCGGTAGTGGGTTGTCAGCGAGAGATCAAGGCTCCTAAGTAGATTCATGACCTCGTCACGCTTCTTCTCCACGATGATAATCACATCAATATCTGAAGTCGGATTCGCCGATTCGCCGATCGAGCTGCCATAGACGTACATCTCCCGAAAGCCTGTTCCGAGGCCCGCCAGATAGCGGCACAGACCTTTGGCAAGGCCATAGCGAAACGAGCTATGCATCTCGCGATCCCCGTCGTCCAGCAAACGCAAGACCGCGTCAGTCGGTAGCCCACTACGGCGTGCACACAGATCGAGCGCTTCCTCAAACAGGCTTGCATTGGGTATTTCGGCGCAAATCAACCCACTTGGCGCTTCAGATACCATATTGCTGCTCCTCTTAAGGGAATACTCCGCGCAATTGAACGGCCGTCGCCACACGCTCAACACCGAGGATGAAAGCGGCCAATCGGAGCGAAATCTGCCGCTCTTCAGCCAGCCTCCAGACCTCCCTCAAAGCGCGCTGCATGATCTTCCCCAGCCTCTGATTCGTCTCTTCCTCTTCCCAAGGGAAGCACTGGATGTTCTGAACCCATTCGAAGTACGAGCAAATCACGCCTCCGGCGTTTGCCAGAATGTCGGGGACAATAACCGTCCCTTTCTCCCCAAGGATGAGGTCCGCTTCAGGCGTCGTCGGCCCATTGGCTCCTTCGACGATCACTCGAGCACGAATGGCATCTGCATTGCGCGCCGTAATCTGAGCTTCCAACGCCGCAGGAATCAGCACATCAACATCGAGGGTCAGAAGCGCGTCACTGGAGATCTCTTCCATTCCGCCATGGGGAAGTCCAGCAAGCAGGTGGCCTGGAGAAACCTTGACGTACTCAAGAACCTGGTCGATGTTGAATCCAGTAGGGCAGTGAAAGGCTCCCGATACATCACTGATGGCCACAATCTTCGCCCCTGCTTCCCGTAGAAGACGTGCTGCGATCGAGCCGACGTTGCCGAATCCTTGAACAGCGACAGACGCGCCTTCCGCATCCATGCCCAAGCGCTGCAGCACGCTCAGCGTTGTGAACATAACGCCGCGCCCCGTCGCCTCATGGCGACCCAATGCGCCCCCCATCTCAATGGACTTGCCTGTAACGATCCCTGGCGTGGATTCTCCCGACAACAGCTGAGCCGTGTCGACGATCCAATTCATGATCTGGGCGTTCGTGTTGACATCGGGGGCAGGGATGTCACGGCGCGCCCCGATGAGGGGATAGATCATCGCGGTGTAGCGTCTCGTGAGCCGCTCAAGCTCTGAAATTGTGAAGCGGGAGGGCTCACACGAGATGCCGCCTTTGCCTCCACCATAGGGGATATTGACGACCGCACACTTCCACGTCATCCAGCCAGCCAACGCCTTCACTTCATCGGCTGTGACTCCGGGGTGAAAACGAATACCGCCCTTGCACGGACCACGGGCACTACTGTGCTGTACTCGATATCCGGTAAAGACCTCAATGCTCCCATCATCTCGAACGATCGGAACGCTCACCTCGAGCGTCCGCTCCGGTGTACGAAGGATCTGCCAGATCCCATCTGAAATATCAGTATATTCACGCACCAAGTCCAGCTGTTGAAGCATCATCTCATAGGGATTGATCTCAGTCGTTTCGATGCGCTCTGAAACCATTCTTGCGGTGTCTTGAATCGCCATTGGGCGTTCACCTCCAACGCAAAGATTACTGACCCCAAAGCGGCTACGTAGCGTTAGACGACATGAAACATGACGGGTTATTACAGCTGGAAAGGCCGTCCGACACGTCAAACATAGCTCGCAATAGACGCTCGCGATGCTTCTGAGCGCCACTTGAAAGCAATCACCCTGGTGAATCCAATGCATATGCGTGGCAGTTCCTGATCTGTCAAATGCCACCCGGTATTCATCCTCTTGAACGCTTTCTCACGTGTGAGAAGCGGACTGCGGAGCGTCATACACCATTGAGGGCGGGAAACCAAGGGACTACAGTCTTACCAAATGCCTATCGAACGCTCGGCCACGAACCAAGTCCTCGCAGAAGAAGGATGGGAATCGCTTCTGCGGTCTTGCGAGCCGCTGTGCATTCGCTATGCTCCCGGAGAGATGATCTGCCAGACGGGCAGCTACGTGGCTGGCATCCATCTCGTCCTACGTGGGGCCGTCTCAGACAGCGTCGCGCAAACAGGAGCCGAGCGGCCACGATGCGACATTCTAGATGCCGGAGATCTAATCGGCCTTGAGGTGTTAGCAGCAAGCTCCGAGGCACTCTCCTCGTCTCTTTGCCGGGCCGTGACTGCCGTTGAGCTGCTGTTCATCGAACGCAGTCAGTTTGAGCTCGCCCTGACTGCTCATCCAGCGCTCCAACAGTCTGTGCTGCACTATGTCATGGCTCGATATCTTGAGGCGCGCAGGGCTCCTCGTGAATCGACTCGAATTGACGCGGAATGTTGCCGTCTTCTCCTGCGCCTTGCAGCCTCCTGCGATCCCCCTTCTGAAGGCGGAGTCGTTACGTTCCCAGCGGAGATTACCTTTCGCACACTCAGGGAATTGCTCGGTATCTCAAGTCGGCAGCTTCGCGAAGTTCGGCAGTCCGTCCAAAGCTTGAAGAGGATCGATGCTCACATCACCTTCGACGAGGCTGAAGCACGTAGCATCGCCGATGTAGATCCTTGTCTGTCAAGGAAGGCTCTATAAGGTTTCTTCGATGATCGACAGATAGAAGTCGCTGACGCGTGCCCTCTCAGCAAGACGGACACCATCGAGGATGGTGATCCTTCCGTGTTCGGGTCCAAGGAGTCCCAGCTCCCTGAAGCGCTTCAGGGCTCGCATGAGAGTCTCCACAGACACGCCAAGCATTTCGGCCATCGTCTGTCTCGAGACGGGAAGCTCCAGGTGAAGAACATCCTGCTCGCTAACGCCATACTTATTGCCGAGTGCCAGAAGCAACAACGCAAGATTCCGATCCAAGGATTCAACCGTCTCCCGGGTCAGCTTGAATTCAAGCATGATGACTTCTCGGGCAAGCCAGCGATTCAGATCCTTGAATAGCCGGGGATGATCTTTCGAGAAGGCGAGAATATTCGACCGTTCGACAAAGACGAGGCTTGATTCGACAAGTGTCTTGGCAAATTGAACGTTAACTGCTTCACGTTCGAGGAACACAGCTTCTAGACCAAACATCTCCCCGACTGCGAGGAATCGAAGGCACCGCTTGGTTCTGCCTCGACTCGAGTACTTGCCTATGCTCAGTAGTCCCGACTTCACGACGTAGATGCCGGATGCATAGGATCCTTCTTGCGCAATCAGTTCGTCTTCCCTGTAGTGTGTACTTAGCGAGATCCGCGCAAGCTCTTCAATCTCTCCCGTTTCAAGAGCCGGAAAGACCTTCGCCAGAAACTCGGAAACAGACTGATTCGATTCGCTCTGGGCTATCATGTCGCCCGGAATTCTACGGAGTCTCTGCAAGGACGCAAGGCTTGCAGTAGAAGGGCACTTCTCGATCCCGATCGCAAGACGAGGTTTCTCACACGTCCCGCCGTGCTGCGACGCCATTCCGCCACGCGACGTGATGCTGTTTAGCATTCAATCCCATATCAACTGCATCTACGTTCCTGCGTGCATCAACGCTTCTGTGTCATCGCTCACTGCCGCCCTGGGATTTCATGGATCGCGGAAATAGAATCAGGTCATGAACATCGGAATCGTTCAATCGTCGCCGGTCTTTGGCGAGGTCGAGGACAACCTTGTAGATTGCTTCGATCTCATGGCTTCGCAGTCTGCTGATCTCTGGGTGCTTCCTGAGCTGTTCGCCACGGGATACCAGTTCTTGTCTCCTGATGAAGCTCGGGCACTGGCAGAGCCGGTTCCCAGCGGCAAGACGACCCAAGCACTCATCGCGTGCGCAGCAAAGAATGCTTGCTTCGTTGTCGCAGGCCTGCCAGAAGTCGACGGGGTCAACGTCTACAATACTTCGGTCCTCGTTGGCCCCGATGGTTTCCTCTCCCGCTATCGCAAGATCCACCTGTTCTATGAGGAGAAGCTCCACTTCTCGCCTGGTGATCTACCGTTCGCAGTCGTCGACATCGGCATCGCCAAGGTCGGCATGATGATCTGCTTCGATCACCTGTTCCCGGAATCTGCTCGATCGCTGGCACTGCAAGGAGCCGATGTCATCTGTCATCCCGCAAACCTTGTGTTGCCCGACCTTGCGCAGAGGACGATGTCGATCAGGGCGTTAGAAAACGGTATCTATACGGCGACGTCCAATCGCATTGGCACAGAGGCCCGCGCGGACGAATCACTCACCTATACAGGGCATTCCCAAGTCGTTGGGCCCGATGGCGAAGCCCTCGTACGGTTGTCTCAAGACCTAGTAGAAGTAGCTGTCGTCGAGATCGACATTGCCAAAGCCCGCAACAAGGCCATCACCAAACACAACGACAAGCTAGGCGATCGGCGGCCGGACTACTACAGCTGTAGTCGTTGATCGATCTGCCAGAGACATCTACCATTTCCCAGCATCGCAAATTGGAGGGAGTGGGTATGTACAAGGTCGGCTCAACAAACGAAATGGCATGGATCGTGTCCAAGGAGCATCTCGCAAGTGCATTTGGCTCCGGCCTCGTGGATGTCCTGGCCACGCCCGTGCTCGTTGGATTCTGTGAAGAAACGGCACGCACCATGATCGATCCCCATCTGCCCGAAGGGCAAAAGACAGTGGGAACGTTCGTTGCACTTTCGCACACTGCCGCCACGCCAGTGGGGATGGAGGTGACCCTTCATGCAACACTTGAAGCCGCTGAAGGGCGGAAGCTTACGTTCGTGATCGAATGCAAAGACGAGCTTGAGTCAATCGGACGCTGCGAGCATACGCGGTTCATCATCGACTCGGAGCGATTCGAGTCAGGGATTGCGGCCAAGGTTGCCAGGTATGCACTGAAGTAGGTTTGCGCCAGGGTGTCTGGCAACTTGCCTGTATGACACACACTCTCGCAAGATCTGAGCAGGATGCCACTCCAGCCCTTGTATCCCACTTTATTCACACGATGTCTTCACATTTTGCTCACAAGTACGAGGCATTCTTTAGGCCAGCAGCAGAAATGCCGCTCTTCCGCTAAACCTCCTTGCGGATGGCCACCACACCGGCTGGGGAGGGACGCACCCGGTCCTCCCCAGCTTAGCCTTATGTCCTTCTCGGCACATGCCGAGAAGGTTCAATTTTGAGGCGCTCCTTGGAGCATGAGGTGGCACGTGATACAGAAGCTACGTTGCTTGTTTGACAGAACGAAACGCGTGTCGCACAACGCGAGTTACGACCAGCCCGAAGGGTTGCGGAACTCGCTGGAGTTTCGGCGTAAGCCGAAATTCAAAGGCAGTTCAATCCGCGATTGAATTGCCGTCCTCCTTGAAACCAGAGGAAAGGGGCCCGAAAGGGCCCCCTTCTCATTCCCACCACTAGAGTGTCCCGAACGGCCGCGCCCGTCACCATGAGCGATGTTGTCGAAGCCACGCCTCGGCAACTCGCACGAGTTCGAAGAAGATCAGCTTCTGTCGGCGTCCCACCCGCCACGCTGTTTCCGAAGCCTTCGCCTCGGAAACTCGAACGAACTCATCCTGCGGATGAGTTCGCGCCCACATCGGAGGAGGCTTCAGCCACCTCCAACCGGCGGCAGCACGGTCAATCGATCTCCTGCATGAAGCACGGTGTTGAGCCCTTCACGGAACTGAACATTGCTCCCATTGATCAGTGCGTTGATGTTGCGGCGAATGCTTCCCGTGTCATCAAACACACGCTCGCGAAACACAGGAAAGCGATCGGCCAGGAGATGAAGGCCTTCTAACACGGTCGCGTCGCTTGGCAGATCCAGGTTCCGATAGCTCTCATCCATCTTCTGCTTGAATGAGAAGGCGATCTCAACAGCTATGTTCATGCCATCTCAGTCAGATGCTTGGAGAGCCGGTTGTGCTCTGGAATCAACTTGTAGATCGACTCATCAACCAAACGTCCATTTCGAACCCGCCATTCCCCATTCACCATTGAGAAGTCCACTCGATCTCCAGCGCAATGCACAATGGCGGCTACAGGATCAGCATGAGATCCAGCAAAGGCGATGTCGTCGAGATCGAAGGCAATGAGATCAGCTGCTTTGCCCACTTCAATGGAGCCGATTTCACCCTGCCGTCCAAGCACACTGGCCCCGCCCATGGTAGCCATATGCAGGGCTTCTCGCGCCGTGATCGCATCTGCGCCATAGTGCACACGCTGCAATAGCATCGTATTGCGGACCTCGCGAATCATGTTGGACGTGTCATTGGATGCCGAGCCATCGACGGCAATACCAATTCTGATGTTTGTCTTCTTCATCTCTGTCACACGGGCAATGCCAGATCCCAGCGTCATGTTGGAGCTAGGACAATGGGCCATCCCAACAGCAGCTGCCGAGAGCTTGTTGATGTCTTCATCTGAAAGTACCACCATATGTGCAAACCACACATCATCTCGCAGCCATCCCAGATCCTCCATCAGATCGACGGGGCGCCGCCCAAATTGGCGCATGCAGAACATCTCTTCGTCGCGGGTCTCTGCAAGGTGGGTATGCAGGAGTACGCTATACTCCTGCGCCAACTTGACGGATTCACGCATGAGATCAAGAGTTACTGAGAAGGGAGAGCATGGCGCCAAAGCAATCCGTAGCATGGCCAAGGGCGCTGGATCATGATATGCCTCAATCATTCGCTGACAGTCGGCCAGGATCTCAGACTCTGTCTGGACGACAGAGTCTGGCGGAAGACCGCCATCTTTCTTGGATAGCGACATGGATCCACGCGTGGGATGGAAACGTATGCCAGCTGTTTGGGCTCCTTCGATATCAGCTGCCAGGATGTTGCCGCCATTTTTCGGATACAGATAGCAGTGATCCGTGGTCGTTGTCGCGCCAGAAAGAAGGAGCTCTGAACACGCGATCGTGGAAGACACGCGCATGGCGTGCTCATCGATGCCTTTCCATTGCTCGTAAAGGAAAACCAACCAGTCAAACAGCTTC
>SPBW01000229.1 GCA_004525685.1 Candidatus Atribacteria bacterium | reverse complement strand
GGTACACGCGAGAGGATTCGAACTCGCAACAGTAGCCTTCGGTTGTTGCGTAGATTGATCCGCGATCTGTACAAACAACGCGCCAAAGAGCCTCGAATCGATTCCTTTGCTGAAGCCCAACACTTGGAATGACAGAAACGATGCAGTGTAAGAGAGACTCGATGCGGAAGCGGCAGAAGCAAGCCATCTTGGCTCAATTTGCACCACCATGGTAGACTGTCAGCATTCGAGATATCCTCCGTAATCGGAGTGACCTACCATACGGGAACGGAAAGGGTGCGATTCACATGGCGGTGCGTCTAGTTAGGAATTCGGCTCGCAACCAAGAGCAAACGGGAAGAGAGCCATCGGGGCTGTATAGATCACTAACGATGGGTCTATGCGTTAGCGTCGTGACTGTTCTGCTAGTTCTCACATTCTCTGTACCCTCATTTCCCATTGCTACCAGAACCGTGGGATTTCGCGTCAGCAGCGGAGGGGATTGGGTCGAGCCGACAACGCAAGCGGCCTATGATGCCTACAATGGAAACTGGCCCGTGATCATACTTCCGCCAGGGAGTACTGATACGATCCTCTTTAAACTAAATTGGAGTGAGGGCACTTCCGGCTATGTCGAGGCTGAATCGTCAGGGCTCCCACAGTTGAGTTCGGTCCTGCATCGGGAACTTGCGATCACAACAGGAGGTTTGAATGACTTAGTCTTCACGGGGACTGAGGGCAACACGACGGAGTGCATCGCTGTTGATGAGGACAACAATGGCATAGTCGGATACCGGCTCTCCCCCAAGCCTGGACACACGTGGGATGACATCCCTCCCGGGTACCTAGGCGTTCGTCTCGAAGTGACAGACTGCAATGCTGTGGGCACTGCGACGGCCATCATCATGGAATCGTACGTGATCGTGGCTATGGCAGAAGCCTACGTCGACGCCTCTGTTCCAGAGGGCGGGGACGGATCATTCGAACACCCCTTCAGGCACCTAGAGGAAGCTCTTCATGCGGTCTGGGATGGCACGGTCTATTTGTTCCCTGGCACGTATACGCTCCCAACCATCGGCCGCGAGGGGGACAATCTCGGCAGGCTTGGCCGGTTGACAACGCTGCAGTCAGTTCCAGGAGAAGAGCGGGCCGTCATCAGAGGTGCACCGGAAGTTTCAGGTCACGGCCTTCGGTTTGTAGATCTCATTCTGGAGAACTTCCGAGTCGAGTTGAAGGACAACGCATCGCTTGAGGAGGTAGCCTGTGAAGAGAGGTACGAGAGATTGCAGATCTTTTCCCCCAACGGCGGAGAGACGTACTGGCTTGGCGAAGCTGCAACCATCCTCTGGGCGGCTACTGAAGGCATTGATAATGTACAGCTGCAATACTTGTCCGTGAGCAACACCTGGATTACCACATCGACTGAGAATGATGGTTCGTTCACGTGGAGAGTTCCTGACATAGCATCCGATAGATGCTTCATTCGAATATCGTCCTTGGATGGAACGATCACGGAGGAGAGTGATGCGCCATTCGCAGTTTCTCCTCGAACTCTCACCTTGCTGTCACCGAACGGAGGCGGGAATTGTCAAGCGGGGCAAGTTGTCCCAATTACATGGACCAGCCCACCGGGGAGTATTCAGATTGTCGCTATACAGTACTCCCTAACGGGGCCTTCAGACAGTGCAACTTGGTACGATATTACGACATCGACCGAGAATGATGGCAAGTTCCCGTGGACAATCCCTGATGTTGTATCCACCAACTGCTATGTCCGAATCGCGACACAAGACGGAGTAGTCGGTGACAGAAGCGAATCCGCGTTCACCATAACAGAGCGGAACGATGTCGAGTTCACCGTCGAGAGTGACCCCCGGGCATTGACCCTCTTGTCACCCAACGGAGGTGTAAGTCTTCAGGCGGGCGAGGTAGTCCCAATCACATGGACTAGTCCGCCGGGAACCATTCAGATTATCGCAATTCAGTACTCCCTAACCGGGCCTTCAGACAGTGCTACTTGGTACGACATCACAACATCGACTCCAAATGATGGCAGATTCCCATGGACAGTCCCTGATGTCATATCCACCAACTGCTATGTTCGAATCACGACACTTGATCGAGAAATCAGTGACAGAAGCGACACCGGGTTCACCATAACAGAGCCACGGAGTCTCACCTTGCTGTCTCCCAATGGCGGTGAGGTTTTGTCTGCCGGAGATAGTGTGAGAATTTGTTGGGAGAGCGAAGGAGACGTTGGCAACTTCGTCTTGCTGCAATACTCGGTGACTGGGATCTCGAAGAGCGAAACCTGGTACGATATCACAAGGTTAACTCCGAATGACGGGTCCTTCACATGGACGGTGCCTGATACCGGATCCACCAACTGCTTCATTCGCATCTGGTCACTAGATGGCGAGATCACTGAGAAGAACGACTCTGCGTTTACAATCGTCGGCGCTCCTATGGTACCTCGGACTCTGACATTGCTGTCTCCCAACGGAGGAGAATGCTTTGAAGTTGGAGACTCAATCCCGATTAGATGGGAGAGTACAGGAACAATTGATGATGTCCTGCTTCAATACTCAAGGACAGGAATTTCATCGAGCGAGCCCTGGTACGATATTACGACATCGACTCCGAATGATGGTTCGTACACGTGGATAGTCCCTGATGTTGGATCTAGCAACTGCTTCATTCGAATCTGGACGCTGGACGGTGAGATCAGAGAGAAGACCGATGCCGAATTCACGGTGGGTGTTCCGAGGAGTCTCACCATTTTGTCTCCCAACGGTGGGGAGAGCTTCATAGGCGGAGACGCAGTTCCGATTAGATGGGAAAGTACAGGAACAATTGATGATGTTCTACTGCAATACTCATTGACAGGAATCTCGGGGAGCGAGCCTTGGTACGACATCACGACATCGACTCCGAACGATGGTTCGTACACATGGACAATCCCTGAAGTAGAATCTTACAATTGCTTTATTCGAGTCTGGACACTGGATGGCGAGGTCACTGAGAAGAACGATGTTGAGTTCAGCATTATTCCCGCTCTGGAGCCGAGAACTCTGACGTTGCTGTCACCCAATGGTGGGGAGATTTTCGAGTCAGGAGAAGAGATCTCAATCAGGTGGGAGAGCACAGGCCCCATAGAAGAAATCCGGATCGAGTACTCGCTGAACGGACCATCCTACTGGATAAGCATTGCCGAT
>SPBW01000212.1 GCA_004525685.1 Candidatus Atribacteria bacterium | reverse complement strand
CCAACATACTTGTCGAGAATGCCACGATAGACGCGAAGCGGCACTACCAGTTCGCTGAGTGTTCGATTCAGAACCGCCACCACTTCCTTGGGGTCTCGTTGTTCGCAGAAGCCAGTGAAGCCGCGAATATCGACAAACAGCACGGCAACGAACTGCGCGTCTCCCCCGAGTTGAGCGTGGCGCTGAGGATCGTCGAGCAGTCGATGACAGACTTCTTTGGACATATAGCGCTGGAGTGTGGATTCAAGCAGCGTGTTTGACTGTGTTGTCAGCCGTTGTTTCTCGCCGCGGATGGCGAGCCATCGTGCGAAGATCCACGAGCCCGCCCCTAGAAGGAGAATGCCGAATGCATTCCAGCCCGCCATCTGCAGCGCGCCTGACAGGCGCACAGATGATAGCATCGTCGAAGGTACCCACGAGACGTTCTTCCACACGTCATGGGTGCTGGTCTCAAGGAACTCTTGGGAAGCCTCCGATCCTGTGGGATCGCGGAGCACCGCGCCAACTGCTTCGTAGGGAATCAATGTGCTGTAGGTGAAGAGTCCTCTGGGGCTCTCGAATTGGCCTGTGTCTGCCGATGCGATCGTCTGCCACTCCTCGGGGAAGATGTCGGAGAAGTCTTGGCCTGCTTCCCGGAAGAGCATGAATTGCCATCCATCATCTGAGGGCAATCCATAGATGTAACTGCCATCTTGATCAATGAGAAGGGGAGATGCCTCAGGATCTGGATGGCTATCGGAGAAAGCATCCACGATGATGTTGCCAGCGAGGCTCAAAGCCAAATAGCCGCCGGCCGCCTCTTCTGTGCCAATGCGAAGGATGAATTGCATGACGGGATCCAATGGCTGTTCGATGACCCCGTTCTTCTTGTTCAAATCGAGCGGAGATATGTACAGGGCTCCGATCGCGCACTGCGCTAGATCCTGGAAAGACGTGTCTTCAGTCGTGTCTTGCAGGTCGTCGGGGCGGACGGCGACAGCCTGGCCATCCAGGTAGTCGACTCGCAACAACTCACTTCCGCTCGATGAAACGATGCGGATTTGCCGGTAGACTTCACGATTGCGCGAGAAGGCAACGAATTCCTGCTCCAGGGCTACCCTGTCTGAGGAGTCTTGCTCGCGAAGGAACGGACCCACCTCATTCAAGTCAGCCAAGAACAGGATGTCAGAGACCGTGGCCGCAAGTACCTGCGTGACGTCGTCTTGCCGCATCCCGACAGCATGCCACTCACCTTCGCGCAACATGGCTACGCGGTGGAGAGCGCCATCGTGATGCAACAGGAGTGATCCTGCGATCAATAGGCCGCAGGATGCAATCACCAAGCCGCTGAATACCGGCACTGCTCTCGCATGCCACCCTGTGCGTTTGATACGTTTCTCCTCGGCTTGCCTGCGGGTAGATCCTGAAGTTCGTTCGCCAGCTTGGTACAAAGACGCGTAATGGCATTCGTCTCGAACTGACGTCGCGCCACTCCTTCAACCTTTGTACGACATGTGAACTGCCTAGCAAGCCATAGTGTGTGTGCCGACTATGTTCACATGATGACGATGCTATGAAGGAACCATGGTTGAGCTGTCCTCGACTGCATCTGGGCCTGGTTCGTGTCGAATGGCCATGGCGATCAGATCAGCAATAGCCCCCAACTGCAATGAGGTATTGGCATGTAAGTGTGAGTTTCTACTGCACGGACATCCTTATTTGGATATAGTACTCCACTTAACGTTTCCAAAGGAGCCTTCATGAATCGAACCGCACTTGTGACACTACTCTTGATTGGAGCAGCGGGACTAACCGGCCTTGCTGGACCCGTAATTCAGGCCGACGCTGCCATCTGGAATATTGCCGTTCAGACTGAGTCTCTGATATCTCACACCTTCACGCTATCGAATGCCGGCGATGAGACGCTGATCATTGCCGATGTCATCCCTTCTTGCGGCTGTACGACTGCGACGTTGGAGACCTACGAACTTGGACCTGGCCAATCGGTTGAACTACCCATTACCATTGATACCACGGGCTTTCACGGGCTCGTCCTTCGTCTGATCGACATCTTCTCGAACGATCCAGAGAATCCCATCTTCACGCTCACGATCAACATCGATGCGACACAAGTCGCTGCACCTGATGAAGACGTGAACCCAGAGTATGCCGAGCTAGAGCTGGCCGACCTTCTTCGCTATTTCTACGTGCTCATTGACGTCCGAACGCCCGAGGAGCATGATGCCGGGCATCTGCTCGGGTCGATCAATGTCCCGCTTTCCGAATTCGAGCAGAACCTCGATGCCTGGATGCCGCTCTTCCCAACGGACGTTCCACTGATCCTGTACTGCAAGGGCGGATTTCGTAGCGCGATTGCTGCTGAGATTCTGTTCGAAGCTGGATTCACGAATGTGGTCGATCTGCTTGGCGGTATGGATGAGTGGATTGCTACGTACGGAGATGGCTATCTGTTCGATCCATTCTAGAGTCGAGCGAGTTTTTGGAGAGCGGCAAGCGCCATGCGCTCTGCAGCCTCACGCTCTGAACACGCGTTGCACACGAGTCTATCAATTGATCCTCTTAATATGACCTTGCTATCCAATTATGGAGGAGGATCGATGACCAAACACGGATCAATGCTTGCGTTCTTATTGATGCTCGCGCTGTCCCTATCGGCTTTGGGTGCTCAATCAAGCGACGGAATGTCGATGCCGATGGAGCCTGCCGACGAGGACGAAGTGCAATCAAGCTCTAGCCTGCCTCTGGTAGATGGCGTGGTGACTGAGGGCGAATACGCACACATGGTTCTCGATGAGCTGATTGGCATGATGGTTCGCTGGCAAGCCGTTGGCGACACGATGTTCATCGCCATGATCGCGCCAGGAACCGGCTGGGTCGGCCTCAACTTCATGCCCAACAACGGGACCGTTCACGGGGATACCGTCATCGGCTATGTGGACGGCGACACTCAGGAGACGTTCCTGTCAGATCAAGTCGCGCCCGGAGACGCCCACTTCCCGCACTACGACGACCGCCAACACGGCGGAGAGCGGAGTTTCATTGAAGTTGCAGGAAGCGAAGTAGATGGTGTCACGATCATCGAGTTCTCACGGGCGCTGAATACGGGCGAGTCCACGGACGCTGTGTTCATGGACATGGGGCTGATGACGATGATTTCGTTTCATCCGACGGCCGACGACTACGTGTCGTATCACAGCAAGTCGTACGACGTCGTCACCATCAACTACATCTCCGGCGAGGTGATGGAAGCGATGGACATGAGCCATACAGGCAGTGACGGGGACTAGGACGCGGAGGGAGAAGCATGACCGAAGAAACAGCAATCAAGAAGGATCCCAAGAAGACACTGGCCAAGGGACAATATCGAGCAGAACGAGTCTTCGCGCGCATCGATCGATATGCGGCATGGTTATCCGCGCTTCTGTTGTTCCTGTTTATCGTGAGCGGGTATGGGATGACAAAGCCCGACTTCGTGTACCAGGCGACCGCGAGGTTGATGACGTGGCGCGTGGCCTATGATATGCACAATCTGCTCATCATCCCCATCATCATCACGTTCATTCTGCACACGTTCACCGGCCTTCGCCGTGCCCT
>SPBW01000220.1 GCA_004525685.1 Candidatus Atribacteria bacterium | reverse complement strand
TCCAATCCGGCCATAATGACGCCGATCTAGTCATTTACAATGTTCTCATGATGACGAGATCGATGTCGAAGCTTCCGTTGTGGCTCACGTTCATCAGCTTGATTGCTCTTCTTGTGTCAAGCTGCTCCCGGCCTCAAAGCGATCCTATTGCCATATTGGAGAGCGATGTCGTCACGGGCGAAGCCCCCCTGGACGCAAGATTCAATCTGTCATTCTCCATTCACCCTCTAGGCCGCGACATGACGTTTGAGCTTGACTTTGGAGACGGGAGCACACCAGTCAACGGTATCGAGCTAGATATCATTCTCCACCACACCTACACGGCCGAAGGGGTCTATGAACCTTCGCTTCTGCTTGTAGATAATGCGGGCAATTCTGCGACTGACTCACTGATCATTACAGTGGATAGCCTGGGTCCGGCCATTGGATTGGAGATCGGGAGCGCTGCGCCCGATTTCGAGGGCAGCTTAACCACAGGCGGCACGATGCGGCTTTCGGACTACCGAGGCAGCGTCGTCATCCTGGATTTCTGGGGCTCTTGGTGTACTCCTTGCAGAAACAGCATGCCGGAGCTAGACAGATTGGTAACCAAGTACGAGAGCCAAGGCCTTGTCGCTGTGGTTGTGTCTACGGACGTAAGCGAGCTTGACACGATCAGCTTCCTTATGGCCAACGGCCTTACTCAGTTTGTGAGCGTCTGGGAACCGGGCGGCAAACTCAATCCCATCGATCTACTCTACGGCGACGTGTCCCCCTATCCGACGACCTATCTCATCGACAGACAAGGGGTAATCCGTTACATCAGCATCGGATACCCCAGCACCATCACAGAGGCTAGGCTAGAGAACTTGCTCTAAGCTGCCTGTTGAAGGAATAACCTATGACTATCCGACTGTGCGTGCTGCCTTCCGCAGCCACACGATGACGCCTAGAGAGCCGAGCACGCCGACGAGGCTGCCCAACGGGAACGCGGAAGTAACGCCGAACAGGTCGACGAGGGCTCCGCAAGCCACAGGCCCGATCATTTGCCCGGCGGCAAACGCTGATCCGTGCAATCCAGCCAGAGTCGCCATCCCGTGAGATCGTCCCAGCTCCGTACGGATGGCAAGGATCGAGGCGCGAGAGAATGCCGAGAGCATCCCGATGGAGAACACAACCACCATGACCCAGGCTAACGAGTGCACATACGGGACCAACAGCAGCAGAAGCGGTGCCGCAAAGCTTCCCAGGATGATCTGCGGGCTCCTAGGCCATCGATCGGCAAGGAACCCGAAGGGAATCTGGAACAGCCCGCCGGCAATGAAGTAACCCGACATGACATAGCCTATTGTCAGGCTCGACCATCCCAAGACAGGTCCAGCAAACAAGGGATAGAACGTGTTGAATCCTTGCCGCCAGAATCCGCGAGTCGCGACATAGATCAGGATCGCCTTGACAGCGTCGTTCTTGGCAATCTGGCGCAAGGGGATGATCGTCATCCGCTCACTCGTATGTGACCTGGTCTTGGCTTGAATGTGATCGACGGGGACTGTGATAGCTACCAGAACAAGCGAGAGCGCACTGAGGATTCCCATGCCTGCAAAGGCCGCATGGACAGACCACAGATCAGCCAGTGCCCCTCCCAACAGAGGCCCCAGCCCCACACCGATGAACATCGAGGAGTAGAACAGGTTCATCATCCGGCCTTCTTTGCCGACAGGACTGATGTCGCCAACATAGCCTTGCGCGATGGGCGTCACCATCACCGATGCTGCCCCCTGGATGATTCTCACCAACACCAATTGCCACACATTGCCTGCCAACGAATAACACAGCGAGATCAGGGCGAAGAGCCCCAGTCCTGCAAGAAGAAGCCGCTTGCGCCCAATTCGGTCAGACAGGCGCCCAATGAAAGGGCCCAACAGGCCGCGAGACAGCGAGAATGCCCCCATGATGATGCCAACCATCAATCCGCTGGCAGAGAACGTCTGTACATAGACAGGCAGGATCGGAGCAATGATACCAATGCCCAGCATGGCGACTGCGACTGCGAAGAATAGGCTTGCGAACGTCTTCCACATGGCCCCCCCCAGAGAACAGACCTTATCCGCAGCTACTGAACCTTTCCATCCCGAACCACTACCTACGGAGTGATCATGGCGAACGTATGGTCTTGGTTATTGATCGCCGAGCGTACGCCACCTATGATCAGACTATCCAACACGACGAGGTCGATCATGAAGAGCACCTTCGCAACCATCGTATCGAGCTTGCCCGCAGACTATGCAGACCTTCGGTTCGAAGAGAACCGCAAGGTTTACATCGCCTATGAGGGCAAGGAACTCACGCAAGTGGCCACCACGCTCACTTCGGGTGGGCATGTGCGCGCCTATGCCAATGGCGGCAAGGCCGTCTCCTCCTTCTCTGATCCAGGTCGAGCCGGACCGATTGCTCAGGCTGCATGCTCGTCGGCGAAGCTTGTCGGCGCGAGCCGTGAGAGGAGACTGCAAGTCGCCCCGGCTCCTGTCATTACCGAGGACTTCCTGATCACGTCAGAAAGCGACCCTCGCAAGGTGTCTCTAAAGGAGAAGCTTGACCTGGCTACACACTACAACCAGATCATCCTGCGCAATCCGAACGTCATCACAACAGAGACGATTTACGACGAATTCTCGTCGCGGCGCATCTTCGTGAATTCCGACGGCTCGATCATCGAGTACGAGATTGTCTACGTATGTCTCTACGGTCTGGTAGTTGCCAAGAGAGGCGATATCGTGCAACAGGTTCGCTATGCCTTTGGTGGCAACACCGACTTCGCTTCGATGCTTGATCGCGAACAAGATCTGAAGCATCAGATCGCCAAGGCATGCGAGCTACTGGATGCCGAGCCCGCCAAGGCAGGCATCTACCCCGTAGTACTCGACCCTTCAGAATCCGGTGTCTTCATCCACGAGGCGTTTGGCCATCTATCAGAAGCCGATGGCTTGCAAAACAACCCGTCCTTCCGCGCCAAGCTGCAATTGGGAACGCCGCTTGGTAAGCCAATCCTCAACGTGACCGATGATGCGACCATGCCTGGTTTGTCTGGGTCCTTCGAGATCGACGACGAGGGCGTGCGCGCCATGCGGACGCCGTTGATCACCGAAGGCATCCTCTTGGGTCGCCTGCACTCGCGTGAAACAGCCGCCGAATTCGGAGAGCCCTTGTCAGGGAACATGCGTGCCGTGGATGTCCAATTCACGCCGATCGTTCGCATGTCCAACATCCTCATCGAAGCGGGTGACTCGTCTTTCGATGACATGATCGCATCCATTGACAACGGCTACTACCTTGTCGGTGCCAAGGGCGGGCAAACATCAGGCGATCAGTTCACGTTCGGGGCGCAGTGGGGCTACCTGATCAAGAACGGCAAGTTGGGGAACATGGTTCGCGATATCAACATGTCTGGCGAGCTGTTCTCGACACTCCAAGCGACATC
>SPBW01000198.1 GCA_004525685.1 Candidatus Atribacteria bacterium | reverse complement strand
TCATCACATCCCAGATAGATGTCGTATGTGCCAGGCTCCCAGCCTGTCGTATCAACATCGAACGTGTATGCAGCCAGATCGCCATCAAACCGCATGACGCCGAACAGCTTGATTTCAACTGTTCTATCCGGCAGTGTGCGGCACACTGAGTACGATACCGTAGCGTCGTCGATGATCTCGCCTGTAACAGGATGCCGAAGTACAAGAGACAAGGGGAGTGGTTCGTCGGGATCGAACGTTTCAATCTCTCCGCCTCCAGCCACGCCTCCTGTCGGCACGTCCTCTACGGCATATCCCATGAGGAGCGCAAGGAATTCGTCGTAATCTGCGGCAAAGGCAAGGGCTCGATCTAGTGCAATTGCACCATACTCCTCAACTATCTCTGCCGCTCCTTTCTCATCGAAGTCGAACGTATTCATGAGGGAGACTGCAGCGAGTGCCTCTCGTTCCGAGACGTTCAGATCAAGCAAGCTGGCGAAATCAATGGCATCAATCGCCGACAGTCTGTGATCATCCATGTATCCGATGATTGTGTCCGCGGAGGCAGGAAGAATCGGGTTGATTGCGACCTGTCCAACAGTGTCTGGTCCATCTTCTCCCCAGTAGTTGAAGATCGCATCTAGCGTACCGATGCCGTCATTGCTGACGGATCCATAGATGTCGTTCCAGTTGATGTGGATGTTTGATGCATCGGTTCCCGCACCGACCGCAACGTTGCCGCTGATGGTGAATCCTTGTCGGAGCCGTCCGATGAGGGTATCCGCTGCATTTGACAACATATTCCCGTTGAGAATCGTATCTGTGACGGAACCAACCTCACTGACGATGGCTACGCCATCGGTGATCGGTTCGCTAGCATCATAGGTTCCATGACGAACTTCAATCGTGTCGATGCCAGAAATGGTATTCGCTGTGCCAATAGCTCGATTCAGGTATCCGGGCACGGTGTTGAGAACATATCCCAGCACAGACTTCGCTCCCGGGATTGGTCCGACGTCGTCAACAATGATGGTTAGAGGTTGCATCAACTGAACGCCAGGCAGTGAGGAATTGCCATCAGGATTCTCTCCCAACCACGGGCTGAATATGATGTCGCCCAGTGCTTTGTCGCCGCCGCCAGAGTATTCGGGAGTGCCATCACTGTCAAAGTCAGCCGTCGGCCCATCGGCTGAACCCCACCAGTTGCACGTTGCATCGAGTGTTCCGCCAATCACGCCAGGATCGATAGCGATTCCGTATTCCGTATTCCCGACGATCGAGTTCAGACTGACGATTCCTCCCGGGACCGACCAATGCCCGTACGCTCCTCCGGGAGAGCCGCCGAAGACCCATATCCCTTGTGCATTGTCAGTGATGACGTTCATTCCAAGACGCAAGTCGGCAATATCCCAAAGCTGGAACGCCTGCCCCTCCCAGGCCCCCATTTCGACATCATGGATGGTGTTCCCATAGATATTGGCCACTGCAGCATGGTTGACCTCGATGCCAGCCCACTGATCGCCAATGCCTCCGTCGTTCCCGCCGATATTCTCCACCATGTTTCCGTAGATGTTGACTGTCGCGGTTGGCGTAACGTCGTTTCCTCGAATCGAGATAGTCCCATCACAATCGTGGATGTGGTTGTTGGCGAAGGTAACGGAGGTCAGAACAAACTCCGTCCCGCCGTAGGGCGGTCCGCTGTAGCTGCCGTCAAGGTCGAACACCGTCCAGCCGTAGATATCCTTGAATTCACAATTCGTGATGCTGAGCGTACCAGCAAACTTGTTTCCGTAGATACCAATTCGATCAGCGACGGACTCGCCATCAAAGATACAGTTGTCGAGGCTGAAGCCGTTGATCGATGCCGCCGCGGCATCCATCTTCACCATCTTTTTACTCGCCGCTGCGCCGGTGAAATAGAGGTACTCTAACGAGATCCCGTTGATCGCTGTCGAGTTCGCGAATAGCACACCGCCGTCCACTACGGGAAGGCTGGCGACGTTCCCGCTAAGTGTTAGCCCCTCTGCGGTGGTGAACGTGAGCTGCTCGCTGTAAGTTCCAGAGGCGACATAGACGGTGCTGTCAGCCGGAACAAGCTCAACGCCCTCCATAATTCGTCCGGTCGTGCCCAACTGCTGCCCCAGTGTGTGCACGGTGATGGACGTCAAGTCGGGTTGCCATCCGACTGTACCTGGATCCCCATCGTCGCCGCTGTTAAGCATCGGGCTGAAGTCGACGTTGTCTCCCACCAACGGGGCGACACTCGCCGGATCATCCGTGCCCCACCAGTTGCTGGAAGCATCGATGGTCGGAGCGTACGTGCCAAGAGCTAAGATGTGTGTCGTGTTGCCGATGAACACGTTGTCCGTGACGGAGAACAAGGGATAGGCCATGTTCGTATCCATGACGAATCGTATGGCGGTACCGTTGTTCTCGAACACATTTCGTTCAATGAGACTTGGCAGGTGTGTCCCGAGGCCGCTTCCATAGTACTGCCAGTCAATCGCAGGCGTCAGTGAACCTGGGTGCAATGAATCACTCGCATTGCTGAACGTGTTGCCATAGATATGATGATCGCCAAACGTTTCTCCTGCTGCATCAGGACAGCCGTGTCCAAGGTAGATGGCATCGCTGCAGCCGTCGAAGGTGTTGTTGAACACATCAAATGCCTGAGCGTTCGACATCGTCATCCCACCCCATGTCTCGTCTATGTTGTTGTAGATCAAGACCGGTGCATTGCCTGCTCCGTCACGTGAGGCGGCGCGATTGTGACATGCGAAGATGGAGGTGCCCCAGTGGTCTGAATCCCCTGACGCACGATCTTCGATGAAGCGATTGTCGTGGATGCTGAGGGTTAATGGTCCGTCTGTGGCTCGATAGATCTGTATGCCAGCACCATACGTTGCGGCGGCTTCGGCACGACTGTTGAAGGTGAACCCAGATATATCAAAGCTCATGGCGCCTGTGTAGCTCGCCATGTTGCCAACCAGACACGAGCCACCCGCGGGTGCGATCCACATGACGACGTCACGGCCCTCCCCGATGATTGTGAGGTTCACGCCAGGTGTTAATGTGGCTTGCTCGGTGTATGTTCCCGCTGCCACGTAGATCGTATCGCCGTTCGCTGCTCCGCTGATCGCAGCCTGTATGCTCTCTCCTGGAACTACATTCCATGTTGTTTGCGCGCATATTGATATCGCGCCAACAACCAGAATCGCTACGATGAGCAATCCCCCGATTACTCTACCTCTGGTACATGCATACATCCCAGCCTCCTGTCATCTGTCCCTCGTGCGACTTGACACGGTCGAGCTCGTGGATTGGCGCATCCGCCACCTCCATCGATGACTTGTGTCCGCGTCTCAATCAACTCATCAGGGCAAGATCAAGGATCAAGGGATACGCAAGCAGGGCTAGATGTGTCCGCGGGAACGGGCCTACTAAGCTCACTTCGTGTATCCCTTTTTCTCTTACTTGCCTCGTATCACCTTCTTCTGGTGCCTGAAAAGCAGAAAAGAGACCCCCCTCGATTCCTCGAAGAGCATCTCTCGACAAACAAACTGCATACAGGCCACCGAGACTCCTTCCTCCGGCAGCCCGACTGACCACATGGGTCTCGAAGCTTTGTGTCCCCGACTCTCGTCAGGTTTACCCGTTGCGGAGTAGATCCTCATGAATCGAGCAAGTTGACCCACGAGGTCTATACGTCACTATAGGGTAGATGAGGCGGGAGAGTCAAGTCCCATAAAGGTGGCATAGAAAGGCAGTAGATTACAGAAAAGAGCATGAGCCCGCCTATACCTGCCTAATCAGAAGCCGGATGGCTGAAATTCACTGCACGTCTGATTCTGGATACGGATGT
>SPBW01000187.1 GCA_004525685.1 Candidatus Atribacteria bacterium | reverse complement strand
TATCCAACCGTGTCAGGGATGTTGATCGTCGTCGCGCCAGCTTCGACTGCCGCAGCGACCATCTCGCAAAGGAAGTCAGTGTCGGCACGACTGGCATCCTCAGGCGAGAACTGCACGCAATCGCAGTACGATCTCGCGCGGGCAACCGCCGCTTTCGTTCGCTCGATGGCCTGTTGGCGCGTGATCCGAAGCTTGTATTCCAAATGGATGTCTGATGCCGCCAGAAACGTGTGAATACAGGGCCGCTTGGCAGAGCGGATGGCTTCCCACGCCACATCAATGTCCGCGTCCGTCGCGCGGGCCAGCGCGCAGATTGTTGGCGTTGGCTGACTGCCGCCACCTTGCCCAACTTCCCGCGCCACCTGCTCCACAGCCAGTCGCTCCTCATGCGAGGCGGCCGGGAATCCGGCTTCAATCACATCAACGCCCATTCGAACGAGCCAACGGGCGATCTCGACCTTCTCCGTCGCACTCAGGCTAACACCCGGCGACTGTTCTCCGTCTCGGAGCGTCGTGTCGAAGATACGCACTCTGTCGGCTCTCTTTGCGTTCACGCCATGTCTCCCGAATTTGGTACAGCCTTCGCGTTCTCCGGTCGAAGCGACCGAACCGTCTTCCCTGCCTGCCACATCTCGGATTCCCGCATCCGCGACAGTTCTTCGTCGAGACGATCTTGATAGTCATTTGCGCCATTCGCTTCGAGAACAACGCGCGTCTCCTCACCGCTAACGACGCTGGTGTAGAGGTCCTCGAACACGGGAGCGACGGCAGCCTTGAACCGCGGTCGCCAGTCGAGGGCTCCGCGCTGTGCCGTGGCACTGCAGTTGGCATACATCCAATCCATCCCATTCTCGGCAACCAAGCGAATGAGGCTCTGGGTTAGCTCCTCAACGGACTCGTTGAATGCCTCGCTCGGACTATGTCCGTGTGCGCGCAGCGTGTCATATTGAGCTTCCATCACGCCGGCAAGGGCTCCCATCAAAATGCCTCGTTCGCCTGTGAGATCGCTTCGGACCTCCTTCTCGAAAGTCGTAGGGAACAAAAATCCAGAGCCGATCCCAATGCCGATAGCCAACGTCCGATCCTTCGCGCGGCCCGTGGCATCCTGATGCACAGCAAAGCTACTGTTGATGCCGCTTCCAGCAAGGTAGTTGGCGCGCACACTCGTGCCCGACCCTTTCGGCGCAACGAGGATGACATCAACGAACGGCGGTGGAACGACGCCGGTCTGGTCGCTGTAGGTCACCGAAAAGCCGTGAGAGAAATAGACGGCATTTCCATCACCCAGGAGTGGCTCAATCGATGGCCACAACGCACGTTGACCGGCATCGGACACAAGAAACAGAACAATCGTCGCTTGAGCGACGGCTTCCTCAAGAGGCAGAAGCGTTTTGCCTGGCACCCACCCATCGCGCACCGCCTTCTCCCACGATCTCGTCCGTTCTGGCTGTAGGCCGACGCGCACATTGAATCCGTTATCGCGAAGGTTCAGACCCTGCGCGGGTCCTTGAACCCCATAGCCGACAACGACAATCCGTTCGTCACGCAACGTTTCACGGGCACGTTCCAGTGTGACTTCCTCGCGGGTCACAACTTCTTCGATGACGCCGCCAAAGCTCATTCTTGCCATGAACTTCCTCCTTGCTCCCATTCGCTTGTGCTCAAGCCGTCCGTTGACGGCGCATCGTTTCCGTTCTCAGATTCGCCGCGGACCATTGCCACGCGGCCAGTCCGTACCATTTCCAGAATGCCATGTGATCGAAGGGCCTCGACGACCGTTCGAATCTTCTGTTCGCTTCCCACAATCTCGACGATGGCCGTCTGTGGACACATATCGACAAGCCGTGCCTGGAAGCTGTCAGTGATTCGCAGAATCTCCGATCGCGCTACCCTGTTCTGAACGCGCACCTTGATGAGTGCCAGGTCATGCAGGATCGCTGGTCGGTCAGTGATATCCTCGACCTCAAGCACATCGACAAGCTTCTCCAGATTCTGGGCAACCTTTGTCGAGTCCGTTCTGCGGCCGTCGACAACGATCGTCATCCGGGAGATTCCCTCTCTCTCGGTATGTCCGACCGTCAGGCTCTCAATATTGAATGCACGCCGACGAAACAGGCTGGCCACTCGATTGAGCACTCCCGGACGATCGGCAACCGTCGCAATCAGCGTTCGATCCATGGAGACCTCCCCGTTGCAGATGCAGCCTCAATCGGAGTGCGATGGATCATCGCGTCGAGCGCCGCGCCCGTCGGCACCATCGGATAGACATGTGAAAGTTCTCCATCGCGGACCACTTCGAACTCGACGAGTACGGGGCCGTGGTGCTTGCGGGCCTCAGCAATCGCCGATCGTGCAGCGCCTAGGCTTCCGGCGCGCCACGCTTGTATTCCGTAGGCCTCAGCAAGACGCACGAAATCGGGATTCAGCAGGTCCGTCGCTTCGTAGCGTCCGCCGTAAAACATCGTCTGCCACTGGCGTACCATCCCCAGGCAGCGATTGTTAATCAGCGCGATCCGAATGGGCAGATCCTCTTGAACAAGGGTGGCCAGCTCGTGAAGGCTCATCTGGAATCCCCCATCGCCGACGATCACCCACACCTCGTCATTGGGGCGTGCAAACTGAGCACCAATCGCTGCCGGGAGGCCGAAGCCCATCGTCCCCAAGCCGCCAGATGATAGGAATGGGAGAGCGCATTCGGTCGCGTAGTACTGGGCTGTCCACATCTGGTTCTGCCCAACATCCGTTACGACAACGGCCTTCCCGTTCGTCGCAGCAAAGATTTCGTTGATGATATGAGGTGCCGGAAGCGCTCCATTGGGCGTGTGCTGCAGCGTGTCATTCGTCATCGACTGCTCGCGCCACACCTCGATCTTGCTGACCCAGTCCTCGTGGCGCTTCGCGAGTACCCTATCGTTGATTTCGGCAAGCACCGGACGAAGATCGGAGTGCACCATCACGTCGGTCGAAATGACCTTGCCCAATTCCGTCGCATCGATGTCGATGTGAATCTTCCGCGCCTGAAGCGCGTACACAGCGGGATTCCCGGTAACGCGGTCGTCAAAGCGCATCCCGAGTGCAATCAACAGGTCGGCTTCTTGAATGGCATGATTCGCGGCCGAGTGTCCGTGCATGCCCATCATCCCAAGATAGAGAGGGTTCGATGGTGAGAAGGCGCCTTTGCCAAGCAGGGTCACTGCAACCGGCGTCTGTGTCCTATCGGCGAAGGACGCCAACTCGCTGCCTGCCCCCGACAGAAGGACGCCGCGCCCAGCAAGAATGACCGGTCGATGGGCGCGGTCGATTAGCTCAACCGCGCGATCGATCGCTTCCGAATCGAGCAGCGGAAGTGATCGCGGTACGTAGGTTGTCGCGCATTCTGGAGGGATGAACTCCGTCTCCGCCTTCTGCACATCAGACGGCAAATCGATGAGCACGGGCCCGGGGCGTCCGCTTTGAGCAATCCGGAACGCATCGTGAATCGTAGCCGCAAGCTCCGTGATGTCTGTGACAAGGTAGTTGTGCTTGGTGATCGGCAAGGTAATCCCGGTGATGTCCGCTTCTTGAAACGCGTCGGTCCCGAGGACTGACGTGCTAACCTGGCCGGTAATACACACGATGGGAGACGAATCCATCATTGCCGTGGCAATCCCCGTGACTAGATTCGTCGCGCCCGGCCCTGACGTGGCGATAGCCACGCCCACCCTACCCGAGGCACGAGCATAGCCGTCGGCGGCATGGGCAGCCGACTGCTCATGCCGAACGAGCACATGGTGAATTCCAAACTCTTGACGAGGATGGTAGGTATGCATGATGCCTCCCCCGGGAATCCCGAAGACAACTTCAACACCTTCTCGTCGCAACATCTCCCAGACAATCTCCGCTCCCGTCATTCGCATCCTGCCACCTCCTTCTTCTTCCTCTATGTCACAGCGCACTTCGCTGCATGGATTTCTGACCGAAGCCTAAAAAAGAAAAAGGGGCCGCCCTTGTTCGGGCGGCCCCTTCTTGTTAGGCCTAGTTATTTATGCCCAACAGGTCATGGCCCCCCGAACAGGAGGACGACAATAATGACTAGGACCGATAGAAGGGCGCTGGTTCGAAGAACGCGGCTTGGGTTGATGCTCATCCCTGCTCCTATCGATTCCTGTTGGATGACGAGCACCCTATAGCAACTTTCGGCGCAAGTCAATAGGCGCTGTCCGTCGACGAACTCAAAGTGCTGATGGCATCGGACTTCTGG
>SPBW01000124.1 GCA_004525685.1 Candidatus Atribacteria bacterium | reverse complement strand
CTGACCCCTAATCCCAATCGACTGGCTGAAGTCAATCGTGACTCGAATATAAAGGCCTGACCCCTAATCCTCTCGTGGGAAGGAGAGGCGCAGGATCGCTTTCGATGATCAGTACTTAGATGTAGAGCCTCCAAGGCAGAGCGCAACGGGAAGAGTCACGAAGCAGCACGCCAACATGAACACAGCCTAGTTCCCCTCCGACACTCGCCTCGTCACACACGTCTCAACCGGTCTTAACGACGCCTCTTCCATGATATTTGCGTAGAAGTGCGTCTTCTGCTATTGTTGACTTACTCGTCTGGAGGCACACATGAAGCACGCATCGAAGATCATCGCGCTGGTTGGTCTGCTGCTTGTTCTTGTCGCCACGATTGGTGTAGCAACGACGGATACGCTTGAGTCTATGACAACTGCTCCTGCCGCTTTGTGGGAACAGAACTGGTCGCCAGTTGGTGTGAGCAACTACGACCATCCCGTTACAGCAGACAGCCTGGACATTGATGGCGATGGTGTTGATGATCCCGTTCTTCTTGGCCTCAGATACCTGTATACCTTCGTGAGTGACCAGGACGATATGGATCTTCGTCTTATCAATCTTGGCAATCGTTTCAGAGAGTACGATCAACCACTGTCTGGGAATGCGCTGGCGTGCGGTGATGTCAATGGCGATGGGCTAGACGATCTGATTGTGGGAACAAGAGGATATGACATCTGGATTTTCCTTCAGCAAGCAGATGGTTGGGGCTTTGAGGCGACAACCTCTGAGCCCATTGATATGCCCGAGGAGTTCAATCACCTGTGGCTTGTTGACCACGATGACGATGGGATTCTTGATCTCTTGATTCCAGATCGAGCAGGCAAGAACGGTTGGCTAACTGTCTATGCCGGAGACGGAGAAGGAGGCTTCGGCAATCCAAGATCTGTCGAGGGCATTGGTGAGATCACCCGTGATGGCGAGGTTGATACGGACAGCTCCGAGCCTGGTCTCTGGGTTCTCACGCACGATGGCGCGTGGTTTGTTCCGCAGGGGAGCTACGTTGCCGAGGAGCGGATTACCTTCGGCGGCAAAGGGATCGCCATTGCCGACTTCGACGAGGATGGCGATACGGATGTGGCGATCTCAGCCGTTTCTCTCCGCATCTACTGGCGCGACGCCAACGAATACAACGAGGAGTACCACGAACTAGACTCAATCTCCTTCTGGCTCGACCACGGAGATATCGATGGTGACGGAGACGAGGATCTCGTCTCGTGGGCGTACGGGCCGTTACACATCGTGACGCTTGACAATCAAGATGGTGTGTTCGTCGACAATGGCGTCTATGCAACGGCCTACACCGCGTTGCAGGAGACGCCAACTGGCGGAGATTGCGTCGACATCGATGGCGACGGGAAAGACGAAGTGCTCACACACTCTTTCTATGGACGCGTTGGCGTCTTCACGACTACGCCAGGAGGCAATTCTCCACAACTCGCTCCTGGGGCGTTTTTGCTTGGAGAGATGGATATGGATGGCGATCAGGCGCCCGACATTCTCACCCAAACGTATGCAGGGGCCATCGGCTACCTGAAGGATGCGGGAACAGGCCTGTTCGGCGTTGTGGAGATTCCGATGGACTTCGCAGGTGTCGAGTTTCCAGACACGTGGGCAGCCACGTTCATTGTCCCTGCAGACCTGGATGGCAATGGCGAAGACGAGATGATTCTTTGGGCAACGGATGAGTATGGTGGTTCGTTCCTGTCAGGATGGCGCGAGGATCAGGAGGCATGGCGCGGAGAATGGATTGCAGGGCTACAAGGCAACCTCGCGCCGAGGCTCCTTGCCACGGATCTCGACAAGGATGGCCGCGATGAACTGCTCTTCGGAGACGGGATGCACTTCAGTGTTCGCGAGTTGGTTGATGGCGAATTGGTGCAAACAGACAGGATCCCGTGGGGAGATGATGTTGCGCCTTACACGCTGGCTCAGTTGCCGTGGGGCGAGTGGGTCGTTGGTTTCCGCTCCACGTACGAGTCTTCGGATCTTCTCTGGCTTGATGCAGATGGCGCGCATGACACAGGCGTTCAGTTTGACTCGCTTTCGCCGCTTGATGTGGCGGCTGAAGATCTGGACGGCGATGGGATTGATGAGTTGATTTTCGTCGCACTCGGCGTTGGCTTTGACGATGACCAACCGTACCTGACGACGTTTCTTGGCGTTGTCGCAGTCTCTTCAGACGGCGCATGGACGGTGTCGGGTCCCTGGGAGCTTGCCAATTGGCCGCCAGAGAGCATCACCTATCCATACGGTGGCATGTGTGTTGTGCGAGCTGACGAGGATGGCATCCATCTAGCGGTGCCGTTTGGTCCAGGAGCCTACACGAACGGCGGAATTGCCTGGATCTCTTTGCGAATGGACTTCCATGATATGCCGATCGTTGAATACCAGTGGGTTGCCACCGGCCCCACGCCCTATCAGCGGACACTAGAGGACAAGTCCATCTTACTGTTCATCACATCCACCGATCCCCAACTCCTCCGCCTCATCGAGGTGGCAGAATGAGAGGGCTGAAGCGAGTCTGTGTCGTCGCTATCAGTCTGTGTCTGTTAGCAATGCCTGTAGTTGCTGGTGATCGTTGTTCCGATCCGACAGAGGGAATACCCCAAGGGTGCAATACCGCAGGCTCAGAAGTACTTCCATCCAGCGTCCGAAGTAGCTGGTCCATTCCAGCGGAGACGATTGTGACAGCACTCCTGAAGGCATTGGGCAAGACCCTGAATACAGTTGTTGGAGTCGCCATTCCATCGATCGGGATTACGCGAAACAACCCGATTGAAGCGACTGTCATGGTCACAGGCTGTGAATTACGATGTCCGAGAGAAGGTCAGCGTCTCATGGTGATCTCTGTCATCGAGTCCAAAGGAACTACACGGAGTAGAGATGGCATGCTTGAGCTACCTGAAGTTGAGACAGTGATTGCATCCCGTGGACCGACAATCCTCGATGCGAGACATCCGAGTGAAGTGACAGGCGACGAACTAGATGACGAAGGAGCTATCTGGTCTGGATTCACAATCTCCGGCGGGAATACAGTTACGTCCCTGAGCCTTCTGTTCGGACTGGCGGAGTTCGATGCCTACAGCAGTAACCGAGAGAACTACCTCAAGAGCCTCTCTGAAGAGGATCTGAAGTCAATCCCTGCACTGACCGTGCAGGAAGCCGGCATTGCTACTGTCGTTCCGTACTGCGGGTGTATCGATGAAACGGCGAGTGCCGAAGAGATTGAGGAGATCGTCGTCGACGTCATTAACAAAGCTCCACAGCCAGCCTTCCAGCCAATCATCGAGATATCTCTGACGGGAGCGACGCAGGTGCCGCGAGCGTTTCAGGCAAGCGATCCTGAAGACGATCCTCTCTGGGTCTACGTGAAGATGGAGATGCTCTCATCTGAGGGACTGCAGGTGGCGGTCAATCAAGTGACTGGCGCTGCAACCTTTCGAACTCATGAGCTGTCCGATGAGATGAGAGAGATACTTCTGCAACGCAGACAGCGCCGTGTAGAGGTCTACCTGTACGATCTCAAACCTGACGCAGTTGTTGTCGCAGGAACAGAGCCGACAGAGGAGCAGTACCACAACAAGATCGGTCCAGTGGCAGTGACGCTGCGGTTCACTGCATCGAAGCCTCCTGAGGCGATCGATGTTCACGAGTACCTTGATGCTGAGGCTTTGCGGGCACAAGGTTGTCGCATCAAAGCGCTCTTTCGTGCGTACGATGACGATCCAGAGGGACTTATCCATGGACACCGGGTCTGGTTTGAACTCGATTTGGAGAAGACGTCAGATGAGCTGCAGCACGTGGCGAGCGACCTCTATCCGATCTGTACTGCTAAGGGCATATGCGAAGGGAGAGCATTTTTCACTACGCGTGACGCCGCCAGTTGTCTCTCACAGAGCTTCGAGGCATTACCTCCTGTTGGTGATTATGAGATTGGGTTCACAGTCTATGAAGCCAATGCACAAGGACAGGCACTGTTCTCAGATACGGGTACCTACACCCTAACCATCGTAAGTACTCCTCCCGTAGCCCAAGACGACAACTTCATCCTGCGGAGCAATGCGGCCGGAGACAGCCGATCGATTGTGTGTGCCGTGTTGGCCAACGACAGAGATCCTGATGGCGGAGTGCTTCTCGCGATTGAGATTGTCGAAGCGCCCTTACATGGTGCCGCCGTGATCAACGACGATCTCACCATCACATACACCTCTGACGAAGGGCACGGAGGCGAAGACGCGTTCACATATCGCGTGAGTGATGTAACAAAGACCGAGAGGAAGGATACCGACTGGTCCAACGAAGCAGCAGTTGCAGTGAAGACGGTAACCCCACCAGCTGCTCTCGATATGACAGTGAGAGGACATCCAAATCCAGAGACAGTGTCTGAGGAATACGCAGGTCCGTGGGTACTGAGTTTTGATGCACAGAATCCACTGCTGCTGACGGCGGTTGATCTGGATGCGGTAAGTGTCAAGGATTACGAGTTCCGGGTGGGGATATCGCCAGAGAACTCGCCGGGAGTGACATTCGTGTCTATTGGCAATGACTACACTCCCGGAGGGCTGATCTGTAAGGATCTCGGCTGCACGTACGATGCGAACGTGAATCGCATCTCTTTCACTGCCCCCGCGTCAATCAATGGACCGAAGAGTCTTCTTCCTCCCATCTTCGGTTGGTCAATCATGCGCTTCTCCTTCACTATCATCGATCCCGATGGACAGGAGAGCGCGCCAGGTATCTTGACCGTGATGGCGGGTAATTCGCCTCCCCAGGGCGAATCGATCCAACTGCGAACCATCTCCTTCCGCTTCGGCGAGCCGATGATTCGTGCCCTCGAACCAGCATGGTACGAGGCGGGATGCTTGTCGTTTACCGATCCCGATGGGGATCCACTGACCTTCTCTATTTCTCGACCTCCAAGAAAGGGAAGAGCAGGTCTGTCGAATACGAGGCTAGATCCAGGTGTCTATGCCGTCACGATTATGTACGAGATCGATCGCGACGAAGCGCTGCTCGATCACACTGATGAAGAGCCGTTCGTCGATCATCTCACTGTGGAGGCAAAAGATCCATTCGGCGCCACAGCCGAGACGCTAGTCGAGATCACAGTAGATGTGATCAACTCCAATCCTGTCTGTGTGGACGACGAGGTGACGACGTCGATGGAGACGGCGATTGAGTTTGATGTGCTGTTGAACGATTCGGATGTTGATGGCGATGAGCTGAGCGTGGTCGTAGTCGGCAGTGCGGGAAATGGTGTCGCTTCTTCTGTTGGTGAAAGCACAAAGAACGTCGCCCAATGTCGTCACACACCTCTCAACCGGGCGTAAAGACACCTCTTCCATGATAGTTGCGTAGAAGCACTTCTTCTGCTATTCTTGACTAGCTCGCACGGAGGCACGCATGAGGCACGCATCGAAGATCATCGCGCTCGCCGCACTGTTGCTTCTCGTCTTCACGCTCGGAGCGTCGACAACGGATACAGAGCAATCTGAAGTGGCCCCACCTCTCCCCCTGTGGGAGCCAGATTGGTCGCCGATTGGTCTGAGCACATATGACCATCCAATGGCTTCAGACAGCATCGATCTCGGCGGCGATGGGGTCCAAGAGGCGATTGTGATGGGGATCCAGTCCCTGTATATGTTCGCGCCTTCTGGTGATGAGATGGCGCTGCAACGGCTAGATCTTGGAGATCCGTTTAACAATTCAGATAGCCCGATGGTCGGCAATTGCCTAGCCGTGGGCGACATCAATGGAGATGGCCTAGAGGATCTCGTCATCGGAACTAAGGGATACACGGTGTGGGTGTTCGTTCAGAACGAGGATGGCGAGGATTTGACGGCAATCTCTATGGAGCCCTTCGATCCGCCCGAGGAATTCAATCACCTGTGGCTCGTTGACCATGACGGTGATGGGATTCTTGATCTAATGATCCCCGATCGAGCGGGCAAGAACGGTTGGCTGACCGTGTATGCCGGAGACGGAGAAGGAGGCTTTGGCAATCCAAGATCCGTCGAGGGCATTGGCGAGATCACCCGGGATGGTGAGGTTGATCTTGGCAGCTCCGAGCCTGGCCTCTGGGTTCTCACGCACGATGGCGCGTGGTTCATTCCAACAGGCGCATATGTTGCCGAAGAGCGCATCACCTTCGGTGGCAAAGGGATCGCCATCGCCGACTTCGACGAAGATGGCGACACAGATGTCGCAATCTCAGCGGTATCTCTCCGCATCTATTGGCGCGAAGCTGACAAGTACGTCGAGGAGTACCACGAACTGGACTCCATCTCCTTCTGG
>SPBW01000121.1 GCA_004525685.1 Candidatus Atribacteria bacterium | reverse complement strand
GT
This sequence comes from Candidatus Atribacteria bacterium, assembly GCA_004525685.1. Classification (GTDB taxonomy): domain Bacteria; phylum Bipolaricaulota; class Bipolaricaulia; order UBA7950; family UBA9294; genus SPBW01. Next base: position 6,464 of record SPBW01000121.1, on the reverse strand, counting down.
GATCCTTGCTGCGGCAGCTGTGTTGGTGATCCCATTCCGCCCTCACTTGATTCAGGTATTCAGTTCTGACCCAGAGGTCGTGGCGATCGGTATTCGCATGCTTCTGCTCGTCGGGTTTGCCTTCCCTTTCATGGGAATCATCCAGGTCATCATTGGCGTCTACCAAGGAGCTGGACGCACGGCCTATTCCATGTCCTTTGACCTGTTTCGTCTTTGGGGGTTGCGCCTACCGCTCATCTACTTGCTGGCCTACATGTTGGCATGGGGTTCAAACGGGGTTTGGTGGGCGATGTTCTGGTCCAACATGGGCACAGCCTTGGTCTGCCTGAGCTTCTTCCTCACAGGGAACTGGGCGCGCCAAGTCATCCAGGCACTTCCCGGAGAGGGTACGTCCACCTAGTTCTTGGCGCCTTGCGCTGCATCTTCGTTGCCCCTAATCTCTGCCAAACTCAACCCACTACAAGGGAGGGAGGGAATATGCCGATCATTACCGTTTCTGATGCCCATCGTCACATCGGACAACAAGTCACCTTGCAGGGGTGGCTCTACAATAAGCGATCGAGCGGGAAGATCTTGTTCCTGCAGATTCGCGATGGCTCGGGCGTGATTCAAGCCGTATTGGGAGCATCGGACAATCCCGACCTCTTCGCCACAGCGCAACAGCTAACGCGCGAGACATCGCTCATCGTTCATGGCCAGGTCAAGGAAGACCATCGGTCGTCCATTGGATGCGAGTTGTTGCTTGAGGGACTAGAAGTGCTTCATCAGCCAACCGAGGATTTCCCGATTGAGCTCAAGGAACAAACGCCTGGATTCCTGATGGATCATCGCCATCTATGGATTCGAACTGGACGCCAGGTTCCTATTCTTCGCATACGCGACGCCGCGTTCCACGCCTTCCGCGAGTTTTTCCATCAGCAAGGATTCGTGGCAACTGAGGCTCCGATTCTTACTGGAACATCTGTTGAGGGAACGACCACGCTGTTCGAGCTCGATTACTTTGGCGAGCCCGCATTCCTTGGGCAGTCCGGCCAACTTTATCTTGAGGCCACTGCGATGGCGTTAGGCCGCGTGTATTGGATAGGCCCGGCATTTCGAGCCGAGAAATCCAAGACACGCAAACACGTCACAGAGTTCTGGATTGCTGAGGCGGAGATGGCCTTCTACGATCACAAGGCCAATCTCGACCTGCAAGAGGATCTCGTTCGTTACATCGTCACCACTGTGATTGAGGAGAAGGCGGCAGAACTGAAGGAACTCGAACGCGACGTAGATCTCTTGCGAAGCGAAGTCGCAGAACCGTTTGCTCGCATTGACTATGGCGAGGCTGTCACCCTCTTGCAGGGGCTGGGCCATGACGTCTCATTTGGCGACGACTTCGGTGCCCCACAAGAAGCTGCTCTGGGCGAGCACTTCAAGAAGCCGGTCTTCATCGAACGCTTCCCTGTAGGAATGAAGCCGTTCTACATGAAACGCGATCCTGCGGATCCATCACGCGTATTGGCTGCCGATCTCATCGCGCCTGAAGGCTATGGGGAGATCATCGGCGGAAGCCAGCGTGTCGATACTGAGACTGAGCTGCTTGCGCAACTCAACGAGGTTGGTCTGGATCCCGCGCCATACCAGTGGTACGTAGACCTGCGCAAGTTTGGGTCTGTGCCCCATTCGGGCTTCGGCATGGGAATGGCCCGCGTCATTGCCTGGATCACGGGGGTTTCGCATATTCGAGAGGTCATTCCATTCCCGCGGCAGATCAATCGCCTGTATCCTTAGATAGCACAAGCCATCGGCAACTATCTAGCAGGATTGGTCGGATCGATCCTGAAGAGTATGTCTACAGCATAGGTTCCATCGGGCGTTGCTATCACAGGATTGAGATCTAGTTCCGCAACGCTTGGGCAATCCACAGCAAGCTGCGACAACTTCGTGATGATGTCAATCAGCGGTTCAAGATCCACGGCTGGTTGCCCGCGGAACGCTTCCAGCAACGGGAAGGCTCGGATCGATCGGATCATCGTCTCAGCTTCTGATCGCGAGATCGGTGATACGCCGAAAGAAACATCGCGTAGCGCTTCCACCAATGTTCCGCCGATACCGAACATGATGGCTGGCCCGAAGGAAGGATCTCTGTCCAAGCCAATAATCAGCTCCCGTCCGGTCAACATCTTCTGTGCAAGAATCCGCGCATCGGGCATGTGCAGAGAATCAATCGTTTCGCGCAATTTCAGATAGGCTTCGACAAGATCGCCGTTTGCTTCGATGTCCGTAATCACAGCATTGAACTCAAATCGATGCAGAAGTTTGGGAGAATCAATCTTCAAGACAATCGGCCCGGACGCCTGTTTGAGGAAACACACACCCTCCTCGAGTGATTTAAGGTAGGCAAACGGACAGACAGACAAGCCATAGGAAGACAGGATCTCGGCTCCCTCGCCGAAAGTTAGGCCTGTTCGTCCTTCAGCGACCGCCTGGCCAAGGATTCGATGTGCTGCGGCCATGCTGTACGGTTCAGACATTGCCTCGTCTGCCTGCTGTGCTGCCACTTCCAGCGCCTTGACGCGGCAAAGCACATCCACGGCACTGACTGCGGTTTCGGGCATAACATAGCTGGGAATCCACTCCTCTTGCAGTCGTTCGACAAGCGGAGTCACCATGCCACTACGACTCAGCGTACAGACCAAGACCGGCTTATCCGGCATCTTGGCCAGGACCCTTAGAATTCCATCTGCCACGTTTTCAACAGGTTCGTGATAAACCATCGGAGGTCTGAAGATGACAATGGCTGCATCAACAGAGGCCAGCGTTGTCTCCAACGCTCTCTCATAGTCGTTGCTTCCAGCCGTCGCAATCATGTCCACTGGGTTTCCGTACCCGGCTTCAGGCGGAAGAAACTCGCGCAGTTTCGCACGAACGTCTTCTGAAAGCGCAGGAACATCAATACCCAATCGCTCGCAGGCGTCAGCCGCAATGATCCCCGCCCCTCCAGCGTTGGTCAGGATGACGACGCGGTTGCCCGCGGGCAAGATGCCCTTCTGCAGCACGCGAAGTGCGCTCAGGGCCTCATCGATCGTCGTCACTCGCAGTGCACCACACTGGCGCAAGAAGGCGTCCACAATCGCATCGGGGCTGGCAAGCGATCCCGTATGAGAAGCCACAGCCGCTGCCCCAGCTTCTGTTCTGCCTGCCTTCAGCACAACCACAGGCTTGTCTTGATTGATCCTCTCAAGAATTCGACGAAATTCGTTGGGTTCTGCAAAGCTCTCCAGGTAGAGAAAGATGGCTCGACACTGAGGATCGTCGGCGAGCTGTCGCAGGAAGTCGTTCTCAGTCAATCCGGCGCGATTGCCAAGATTGATGAACGTTGAGACTCCCAGTCCCGCATCTTCGAAAGTTTCAAGCAGTGTTTCTCCAAGGGATCCACTCTGAGAAATGAATCCAATGCCGCCGCCAGTGAGGAACCATCGAGAAAACGAAGCATTCAGCTTGACGCCCTCGGATCTGTGGATGATGCCCATACAATTCGGCCCCACAACGTTGAGGTCATAGCGAGCGATTAGGTCTCGCAGAGACTCTTCCAGCCGCTCGCCTTCGGCTCCGGCTTCCTTGAAGCCCGCCGTGATAATCACGAGATTGCGAATGCCTCGTTCTCCACATGCCTCAACAGCTTGGAGAACCAGATTCCGGTTAATCGCAAGAATGGCAAGATCCGTCATGTCAGGAAGCTGGCTGATCGACGGATAGCAGGAAAATCCTTGAACCGTCTCGTATTTCGGGTTGACGGGATAAATGTCCCCGGCAAATCCGCAGGCTTGAAGGTTACGCAGAATGGTACCCGCGACGGAGCCTTCTCTTGGACTAGCCCCGACAACGGCGACCGCATGCGGTCTAAGCAGCTTTGTTAGTTCGTTTTCCATCGAGTCTCATGCCTTTCACGATCAGCCAAATCAACGCCAATAGGATCAGAAGATCCCCGATACTAAAGGCTGATGCGAGAGGAATCCATTTTGGGACGTAAAGAATGTCTCCCAGGAAGTTTAGCTGTGTCGTCTCGGACAGGAGAATCAGATTCGAATAGACCCCCTCCTGCAATAGTCTCTCGGCTGGGAAGTCAAGTCCCGCCCTTTGCAGCGCTGCAATCGATGCAGGCATGAATCCGCCGTTGGTGAGGAGAACGACGAAGTTACTGATGGCTCCCACACCAAGCAGAAGGAGAGGAAGGATTCGCGCGTTTAGGAGTATCCAGATTGAGATCAGGACATACGAGAGGATGTGGAGCGGTGCTGTTGCAAACGGAAGAACAGCGTGCTCAGAGAACACAGGGAAGATGAGAAGCTGAATGAGTAACGCAGGCAGCAACATCCCAGTGAAACGAAGGGATAGCTTCGAAAGCCCTGAAAGGCGTCCGCCGACAGCCAATCCAGCAAGCAGTCCAATAGGAATTGCCAGCAGCAAGAGCATGGTCCTGGTCACGCCTCCGTTCGAATGGGAGATTCCGTCATGTCTGTCACCTGCTCGGCGGGCATTGCCTCAATGACGCGAAGCAGTGCCGCAGCTACTGCGGGATCGAGTTCCGCTTCTGCCATTTCCTGAATCAACCGAATGGTCTCTTCTTCGTTGAATGCCTTTCGATAGGGACGATCCGTGGATAATGCGTTGTAGATGTCGGCTGCAGCGATGATTCGAGCCAACAACGGAATTTCCTCTCCCTTGAGACCGTCGGGGTATCCGGTCCCATTCCAACGCTCATGTTCGTGCCGAACCGCCTTGGCAACGGGTGAGTAGATCTCGATTCCGGCAATCAGCTCCGCGCTGATCACTGGATGTTCGCGCATCTTCACCCACTCCTCTTCGCTTAGCTTCCCCGGCTTGAGAAGAATCGAATCCGGCACAGCTACCTTGCCTATGTCGTGAACGCGTGCTGCCACATCGATCTGCTCGATCTCTCGCTGTCCGAGCCCCATCTCCCGACCAATCTTGACCGCCAATTCGGCCACTTCCATCGAATGCACTGCAGTGTAGTGATCGCGCGCATCTAGCAGTTGCGAGATTCTCTCGAATGTGTTTCGCGCTTCAGTCTGGAGTTTGACATACCCCCTGAACGAGACATGCACGAGCGTGAGAGGGAAAAGCGCCAAGAGGACGTGCCAAACGGAGATCGAATACAAGGCAGCAAGGAGCAGCGCAGAGACGCATAGAACCAAGTATTGCACGAAGAATTGCCTGATACTATCAGCCAGAGATGCAATAAACGTCTTGCTCTCAGTTAGTGTGACAATCCCAATGACGAATGACAGATTCGCCACAAAGTAGACGCCAAACGCGGCAATGGCCAGTCCAAAATCGCTAATCGCCGCCACATCGAGAGATTGTCTCTGCAGAGCTTGGAGCAGCAAGCCAGCTAGCGTGACGGTCACGACAAGTTGGCTGACATTGAAAGTAATCGCAAGCAGTCCGCTTGCCGCACTCTCGTCCTCACTGCGCCATCGCAGAAACATCTCAGACAGCAAAGAGGACAGGAACACCAGAAGGACCGCTAGATTGACTCCCAGAATGAAGACAGTGGCTAGGTAGATCGCTATGGAGCTTGAGATCTCCCAGTTGTAGGTTGGAATCCAGGTTGCGTAGACCTCGGCAAGAACTGCGAGGATGACGAAAACACAGAAGATGGAGATCTGATCGATCCCAAGGAAACTGGCATGGAGAGCCGAGCAGACAACAGAACAGAGAGCTGCAGCCGCCAGAGTAGCTACATAGACTATCGCTCTTGCCGGGATCCTCATGAATCGCCCCTCTAACCAATCAGCCTAGGTGTATCAGATGCTACTACTCGATACTGAAACCCCAATTGGCAAGAAGGCTTGCACGAATCTTATGTCCCACAGAGATATTCCACGCACGGAACACTCTTGCATCTATTGCTAGAGCCTGTCTAGAAACTCACAGCTAGCAGTAATCCCCCTGTTACAAGCATGAAGAGGCAGAACGCTCGCACTCCGATGAGTCTTCCGAGGCTGTGCCTCATCCGCTCGTCTGGTTCACGACTGTACCCGCTCCACTTCATACCATGTCTCCTCTTATGTCCTGTACTAGAGTTGGCGTCATAACGAACAGCTGGTGTCGCCACTTGAACCTCTTAGCCAACAGCAGCGTCAATGTCGCGATCATCAAACAAGTAGTACATCGCCTTCCCGTTGAGTAGTTGCTTCATTTTCTCTTCCGCATCAGCCAATTGGCACGCCGCGCTTCACATGAAGGGTTCCCAAGTGTCCTCAACGCAACGCCCAGCTGGCTATTGCTCGAAAACTCCCCTAAGGACACTTCACCGCGCCTGCTCTTACGTCGGCGGATGCGGGCGCCACTTGAAGCTTTCAGCCAACAGCAATGCCAGTGTCGCGATCGTCAGCAGGTAGTACATCGCCTTTCCACTAAGCAACTTCTTCATCCGTTCTTCTCCTTTTCGGTTG
>SPBW01000305.1 GCA_004525685.1 Candidatus Atribacteria bacterium | reverse complement strand
TGAGTTTCTAGGCTCGATTCGAGTCCCACTGATCCCCGGTATAACGTTGCATGGGCAGATTGGGTATCGAGGAGCCGACCTATCCACAGGCACAATGCGACTGCCTCAGATTGATTTGAGCGGGATCTCTTTCGGTATCGGTTTTGATATCACGTTCATCAGGGGTGATCAATGAACAAGACGATTTTCGGGCGATCCAGGAGAGCACATTGGTTCGTAGCAATGCTCGGAATTGCAGTTCTCCCTATGTCTGGATGCTTCCTCTTCAACCAGTCCCCGGTTGCGCAGTTCACGGTTTCTGGCGATCTTCGCCCTGGAGTCGAGATCTCGTTCGTCAATACGTCCACTGACCCAAACGGAAATGACGACATCGCGATCTGCTCCTGGAACTTCGGGGATGAGACGTATGCCGACTCATTCAACGCAAAGCACGAGTATGCGCAATCTGGAACCTACCAAATCACGCTCACGGTCTATGACACAGACAACAACGTGAGTTCCTACTCATTGACAATCGATGTTCTGAGCGATGTTTTCGACGGGCCGGATCTCATGTACGTATGCATGGGGAAATCGAGCGACTCAGGACCTTCATGCGGCGTTTTTGGTGCGTGCATTCCCGAGACAAGAAAATACAGCAGAGATGTCACGAATTCGTACTGGATTGTCGACTACCCAGTCTTCATCGACAAGTTCGGTAATCCCTATCTCTGGCCTGAGGACATCGTTTTCTGGATTCCTGTGCGCCTCATGGAAGACCTCTCCCAATCAATTCGGCTGGTGATGAGCTGGCATCTGACCAATGTGAGCACCGGAGAAGGCTTGCTCTACTACGCCGATCCAGATGAGTATGTTGTGGAGATGAGATCTTCTATTCGGGGGATCAACGCGATGTGGGACTTCTGGGGACAAACGGAGAAGGAATATCCAGGCATACGAGAGTTTGGGTACAACGACTATCTTCCCAGAGGGTACTACAATGCGAGGCTCACGATACTTGAGAAGCAGACTGGCGAGAAGTTCGTGTGGGATTTCCCCTTTCGAGTTTGTCATGGGGGTTGTCAGTGACGATTGACGAGCGGTGTTCGCGATCTTGGGCGCTGATCATCGTCCTCACATTGCTTTTGGTCCTCGCAGTCGCAGGGTGCTTGTCTCAGCGGGCAGTTGTTGTGATGCAATATGAGCCAACCATTACCAAACTGGACCAGGGAATGCTCAAGCAGAACGAGATTGCCAAATTCGAAGGTGTCGAGGAAGGCGGAGCCACAATCTATGAATGGGATTGGACATTCGGTGATGGCGGAACAGCTATCGGACGTCGTGTTTGGCACGCGTTCTACGATGTGAACGATGAGGAAGGGCCTGCGGCGGCATGGAAAGTAACAGTGACTGCGGTCGACAACCGAGGCAATGTGAGTTCGGCGGCAAGAACAGTTCAGGTTCAGCCCGAGACAGGCGACCTGGCTGCTTACGCGAGGAAGGAAGTTGGACTAGACTGTCTTCATTCGGGCACAAACGAGCCTGAGATTCCCGCCGTGTCGCGGGTCAATCCGTCTATGAACACTGCCAATGACGAATGCTGGCAGTTGGAATCGGGTCAAACGGCCTATCTAGTCGTGAAACTCAGCTTTGTCCCAGAGACCATTTACAGAGTCGGCTGTCGCTGGTACGTGTACGCCTGCTCTCTTGATGGCTCCGGATGGCCCGAGCTTGTCGCCGAGATCGATGGCGGAGTTCTGAAGAACCACCTTCACGAAGAAACCAAACAAAGAACTGATGCCTGGTACCGCAGCTACGTCGGCTTCAATCTTGAGATCGGTTCTGACAGCCTGACTCTGCCACCGGGATGGTATCTGGTGTGCTCTGAAGTCACTCCCGCAGAGCCAATCACGCTGGACCGAAATATCTACAGCTTCAGGCTGCATATTGTGGAACCTGTGAACGAGGAATAAGGAGGGCGGATATGAGACGTGGATTCTTGGTGATACTTGCAATCGTTGTCGCTGCAACTGCGGCGTACGGCCAGGCGACAATCTGGACCAACATCACGGCGTCCAATCAAACGCAGGAAGTTGACAATGGGCTCATTGACT
>SPBW01000195.1 GCA_004525685.1 Candidatus Atribacteria bacterium | reverse complement strand
CTCTAGAGCCTCCTGCGCTCTTGACGCGCCTTGGCGAGAAGGGCTGTCGGAGGGTCTACGTGGACGGCGAAAGGACAATCCAGAGATTCCTGCGAGCCGACCTGATCATGACGATACTCCCACTACTCATTGGAGAAGGGATTCCGCTGTTGGGTACTCTGAGCGATGACTCGAAGTGGAAGCACGTCTCCACCAAGGCGTTTCGGAGTGGGGTTACACAGAGCACGTACCCTCGAGATCGAAGCTGGCCTTGTTCCTTCAGCTTCGTGACCCGCCACTCACCACTTTGCAGCAATCAGACGCGTTCTACACTCAACCCCGCAGCTCCAAACGACTAGGAGAATGGTCTCTTGGTCTGTTCTTCCGCTGGGGCAGGCCTGGCGGTATTGCAGGGCCAGTGCAATTTGGCTGACAGAGCATGTCGAGACCGCAACAGAAGCCGCCCATCACTGAAGTGTGATCAGAATCTGGATGAGACCTATACCCTCCTCACAAGCCTCAAGTGCCTTTCCCAGGATCGTTCCGGGCCGGTAGAACTGCACATCTCCGATGTCGACAGGCGTTGCCCGCATCGCATGCCCAGGGGTCGGCGACGTGGTCAGGAGGTCGCCTGGGGCGATGGCTCCGAGGCTCGCGTCGACTTTGCATAACACACGGCCAGCAATGGCAAGCGGCACGCTTTGTGCGTCCGGGATGCCGCCGGCTAGACGCAGAGAAGGATCGGTGGCGACCACGCCGGCGACGGACGTGTCATTGGCAGCTCGTGCGAGTACGAGAGCCAGACCGCCTGCCGATGAGATGGTCACAACATCCCCCGCCCCAAGCGGCTCCCCCGCGCTGTAGTTCTCCGCAAGATCCCCGTGGCCGCCCTGGAAGCTGGCGTAGCGCTCGAAGATCGAGGTCCCACGCACGTACAGTGCGGTGCCAGCCGAGCTCTGGGCCGTAACCCCGACGCCTTGGTCGTTGTACCCGAAGATTCCGCTCCTGTCGGGCGCTTGGGAGAAGCCGACGATACCGTTATTGCTGTCACTGGAACCCGTCACACCAATCCCGGCGACGCTGTGTCCCCATACCCCACTCTTGCCTGCAGCCTGAGTTACACCCACGACGCCGTCGTTCGTGTCACTTCGTCCGTTGACGCCAATCGCGGCGGTGCCGAGTCCGATAACGGCGCTGCGATTGGCAGCATCGGCCAGGGCGTGCACGCCGTATCCAGAAGCGCTCCAAGCCGCGACTGCAGATCCGGAGCCATTGTTGCGTGCACGTAGCGTGTCTCCCGCGCCGCTTTCATTGACCACAGTCAAAATGGCATCGGGGTGCGTGCCTGCGACGCGGGTTCCGGGCGTGATCCCGTCAAGCGATGCGGCTCCCAGTACGGTGAGAATGCCTGCCACTCCTGCCAGGACAACGAGCACTTGTCCTGTTCTGCCCAGTATTTTGTGCATGTTGGTCCTCCTTGTTGAATTCATCGTCACTCCCATATCCCGATAATCCCGGCGTAGGTCTCCACGCGGCCAATGGCGTCCTGGTACGTGTCGAGCATGTCTTCGTATGAGATCCCGTCGTAGGCCGCCATCTCTTCCACGCAGCGGAACAGCCGTCCCCAAGCCTCGGATCCCTGGGCGGGGTTGTTGAGGATGTTGTCGCGAATCTGAAGTCCGAGCTGGTAGGTGTCGGCGCTGGCTACGCGAACGGCTTCTGCGTGGAAATCAACGACCGTGTGTCCATCCGCATCCCAGTGGTGGTCGCCACTTCCGTCTCCGTAACAGCTGTCGTTCCAGTCATTGCTGTCTTTGTTCCATAGAGCGTGTTTCTCCACGAGAAGACTCTGGTCTAGGACGTCGTAAAGGCGCATCGCCTCGCTCTCATTGCCGTTTGCGTGATCAAGCAAGATGAGGTTCAGCCTCACTCCGCGTTGGGATCTCATGAAACTCGTGTACGAAGGGATGGATCCGAACGAAAAACCAAGACTCCAGTGGAAGACTTCGATCCAGTTTGAGTGTGCGTAGAAGTCCTGCATAGCGTGCAACATGTGCCCGACGCGCTTGAGCCAATCATAGGGTCGCTCTCCGAGGACGTAGTGCATCGGATCATGCATCGAGGCCAGCCGCCATTCCTGAATCACCTCGTCGAGGCCGTGAGCTGGCCGCACACCGGGGCAGTGAAACGGGAGGCAGTACTCGCACCAATCGTCGAACCAGCCACCTGGGGCGCAGGGATCATACCCCTCGCCGTAGAGCCGACCTACGTTCGGGCAGACATAGTCCGATGTGGGCCACCGCACTGGAAACTGGCAAAGTGCCATCGGGATTTCGGTGGCAATGTCCACCTCAACGTCGAAATACGCCAGCATCCATGCTTGGCCCTCAGAGAAGCCTGCCCCCTCAAGTGCGCCAAGATTCATGGTGAGATGCCAATACGGTGCGAACGCCGATCCAGAAGAAGAGAGGACTGCGACACAGAGGACACACACACAGAACGCCTTTCTATTCATCGTTCCACCTCCTCGACGAAGTTGCGTAATGTCAACCCCGCCGTCCTCTTCAACGCGTGAGGAGGACAACTGATTATGGGATTCTTGGAACCGCGGGCAAATCCAGACTTTGTCCTACTCAAGACGAGTATTGAACCGTGACCTTCACTCCTGAACCTCAACCGAGGACAAGATGAAGATGGGCCCTAGTTCACCACCTTGATGCTCGCGATTGATTGACAGAAACGGCGATTGAGTAATACATGAAACTCGACATATGGACGCACGTCATCACAAAACGGCTCATGCATGCGTTCTACATACAGCATTTGTCGGCGCCACTCATCATCGCAAGCTCGATTCCATAGTCTTCTGTAGATGGATAGCTACGCTTCAACAACAAGCACGATTGGACTCCTTGAAGGATGCACTGAGGGACTGTATCCCTCTGCGTGCATCCGGCATTCGACAACATCTGCCAGAGTAGGCTGATGACTCAACCCGATAAACGCCTACATGCGATCCCCCAGGCTCCAAAGCGCCTTCCCCGTCTCAGCTTTGGTGGGATATCCTCTACGTGTACGCCTTCTGAGAGGAGACAGATCAGAACAAGAAACAGGTGCCCCTCACAGGACCATCCCTACCATTAGCGCGCCAACAGTAAGTACCGCGACCAGCATGTAGAGCCACGTGTAATCTACGGACTGTCGCTGAACGTCCCAGACCCAGAGACCCTCATGGTTGCCATCGGCGTCACTCCAGGCTATGAGGAGCCCCAACTTCCCACCGCTCCGAGGCACCCCTATTGGAGTGTATTCTTGTCCTGACGAGAACGAGAATCGAATCATGTTGACGGGCCAGATGCCTTCCTCGATATACGTGCCGGGGGAAATTCCGCTCTTGGCATGGGATTCCTCCATTCTATCGTGCCGAACAGGAGTGTGCAGAATCCTCTCGCCACGCCCATCAGGCAATTCGAGAGAGCAGCTGCCCCACTCAATCGTCACGTCCGCATCGGAGATGTTGTTGATGCGAATCCTCATTTTGGAAATCGCATCCGTGGTGCTTCGAAATGCCATCTGAACCTGAATTGAACCGGACTCCGGCTGCTGGATCAGGATACTGGTGCAGGCGCTGGCATGGGCGGTCAGCGCGATGCACGCAATCAACGCAGCTGCTACCCACCGCTTGAGAGCTCTCATCATGCCCTCCGTCCCCCCAGAAGTGATCATAGGCTCTTGCGGCGATCATTGGCAAGAAGGTCCCGTTTCATCGACGCGGTGATTCACGCCCTACGCTTCGGAGGCCAGTCCTGCTCCGCGCCAGACGAAATCGGTCTTTGCAGATGCCACAACACAGCACATCTGTTCTGACCACCTGCTACCAGACAACGATGGCTACATGCGTTCTACATTCAGTCTTCCAGGCTCCGGACTACCGCACTGCTGACAGAACGAGGGTTCTGTTTGCTGTTACT
>SPBW01000251.1 GCA_004525685.1 Candidatus Atribacteria bacterium | reverse complement strand
GCGCCTCAATGTCGTCAGGGGAGAGGTTCTTTGCTCCTCGTAGCACCTGCGAGACTGTACTGGCGAGCCCGGTCCTTGTTTTTGATAGTCCGGCCTTCAGGCGATCGATCCACGCCATTACATTTCCTCCGGCGCGTCCATCCCCAGAATAGCGAGGCATTCGCCCAGCACGATGACAACCGCATTCAGGAGCGTCAGTCTGGCGCTCTGAAGCGAGACATTGTCTGTCAATACTCGATGCTTGTCGTAGTAGGCGTGAAACGCCCGCGACAGATTAAGTCCATATTCAGCCAAGGCGTGAGGAGCGAAATCGATGGCAGCATGCACAACAACTTGCGGAAACTGATCGAGCATCTTCATCAGACCCAATTCCTCGGCTTCCGTCAACAGGGAAAGGTCAGTCTGGTTGACGTCCTCGAACCCCACGAACTCGGCCTTCCTGAAGATCGATCGGATACGCGTGTAGGCATACTGGATATAGGTGGAGGGGTTGTCCGATGACTCTGCCCGCGCCAGATCGAGGTCAAAATCAAGATGAGCCTCAGGCTTGCGTGAGATCATGAAGTAGCGAACGACATCCTTGCCTAGATCCTGCGTGAGATCATGCAGTGTGACGAAGCGGCCAGCGCGCGTGGACATCTTCTGCACCTGTCCGTCTTCCTTGAGGCTGACGAACTGGTGAACGGCGTAGGAGAGCCACTCGTCTGGATAGCCTAGAAGACGTAATGCCGCCTTGACGCACGTTTGCTCGGCATGATGGTCAGCGCCTTGCACGTTCAGGACGTAATCGAATCCTCGTTCGTGCTTATTGATGTGATAGGCGATGTCCACCATGAGATACGTTGGGCGGCCGTCCGAACGAATGAGAACCGAGTCCTTGGCGCCGCCATGTTCCTCAGCTCTCAACCAAGTGGCACCCTCGTGCTCGTATACGCCTTGCTTGTCTCGCAACAGCTGTAACGTCGCCTCAATCTTGCCTGCTTGATGAAGATCGGCTTCTGAGAACCAGGAGTCAAAATGAACGTCCAATTCGCGCAAATCTCGCTTGATCAAGCTTGTCATGCGCTTGACGGCTTCGTGGCGGAAGCGCGACTTGGCATCCTCATCGAATTGAGAGTATGGACGATTCCATTCATCCTTCAGGGCCTTTGCCACCAAGATCAAGTAGTCGCCCTGATAGCCGTTCTCTGGAATGTCGTGAGTTTCACCATACAACTCCTGATAGCGCGCCCACAAGGATTGTGCAAGTAGGTCAATCTGTTGGCCCTCGTCATTAAAGTAGTACTCGCGCACGACCTTGTAGCCAATGCGCTCATAAAGTCTGGCCAGCACATCCCCCAAGACGGCTTGCCGTCCGTGGCCGACTGTCAGCGGCCCCGTAGGATTGGACGAGACGAACTCAACTTGAATGGTCTTCCCTTTTCCCAGGTCTGAACTCCCGAATGGCAGGTCATTGTCAAAGACGCTTCTCAAGGAACCCTGAACTGCTGTTGGCTCAAGGAATAGATTGATGAATCCGGGGCCAGCGATTTCGGCCCGGGACACGGGATGCGATGGGTCGCTCTCGATCTGCTCAGAGATTGCTTGGAGAAGCTTGCTGCCGATATCACGCGGAGCTGTCTTTAAATGGGATGCAGCGAGCATGGCGATATTGGAGGTGTAGTCTCCAAATTCGGGTCGATCAGTAGGGCGGATCACAAGAAACGAAGGAGAAGGCTCAGCTCCAAACGCCGTTTGATAGGCTGAGCGGATAACGTCCATGACGAGCGTTTCAACGTAGGTCAACATGGCAGTAAGCGTACCGAAACACGGACTATCTTTCGACGATGAACCGCATGGCAGTCTTTCGTATGCCATCGATCTCTAGCTCTATGAATCCGGGGACAACCTTGATCGTAGGATCGCCCTCTTGCTCGACCAATCGTCGCGCAACAGCAATCGCCTTGATCGTCTGATTGACAGCGCCCGCTCCGATGGCGTGAATCTCCACGACTCCGCTTTTCTCAAGCGCTCCAGCAATGGCTCCAGACACTGAGTTGGGATTGGATCGAGCAGCAACCTTAAGGACGACCATAGATCCTCCCATAGACGGTTCGCATCGCTATCCGGTAGGATGCAAAGTATATCGCTCCGAAAAACGGGAGACAAAAAGGCAAATCGCAATTCAACGGCGAGAAAGGGTCGGCCATGAGCGAACTTCACAATTTCCTCAAATCTGGGGACTACAACTAATGCGTATGGTAACCAAGAGTAGTCGGAAAGACCTCTGGCGGCTGCTATTGTTCTCATTTGGCGGCCTATGCGTTGGCTTGTTCATTGCAGGCCTAATCGCGTTGTTGATGGATAGCGTTGCCGCAACAAACGGCGCTGCCGACTGGCGAGATACGGACGATTGTGTCGTTGTGTATTATCATCTCAGCGAAGATGCCGCGTGGCCTGACGGGACCCCCATGACCGCGGATGATGTCGTGTATTCCTATGCCGCCGTGTTGTTAGGTGCCGAGACTGGGCACAGCGTTTCTGGAGCGCAAAGGACGGCCGCCGAGGCGGGCCTCATCTGCGAGAAGGTGGACGACCGTGTGCTTCGATTCACGATCAGTGCAGCTTCTCGGCCGGAAATGGTCGCCATGGGGTTTGATATTGTTCCCAAGAACGAGTTGGCAGAGTATATTTACAATCTGAATCCTCTAGTTCCTGTTGGAAGCTTCCGAGATCGTCCGACGCTTGACTAGCCCAACGCCGGGCCGTCGATAACGATTGGTCAAGTACCTTCTTCGAATCATCCATAGCGTCTTGCTCTATGAAGAAGCAGCATAAGAGAGCACTAGTACATGACAGGCGCGATTCACAGCAATTGAGATGCAGGATAGGGGCTCATGTGGGCTCGCGCAGAGTGCTCTCCCGCTC
>SPBW01000037.1 GCA_004525685.1 Candidatus Atribacteria bacterium | reverse complement strand
TGGCGAGGTTCGCGTTCGCATTCATGAGACCGTTCGAGGAGCCGACGTATTTGTGCTTCAGTCGACGTGTCCTCCTGTAAACGACAATCTGATGGAGTTGCTGATTCTCATTGACGCGCTTCGGCGTGCTTCTGCGCGCAAGGTGATCGCCGTTGTTCCCTACTATGGATATGGTCGCCAAGACCGAAAAGACATCGGCCGTGTTCCGATCTCTGCCCGCTTGGTCGCGAACATGATCGAGACGGCTGGGGCGGACCGCGTTCTCACGATGGATCTTCACGTCGGACAGATACAAGGCTTCTTCAACATTCCTGTGGACAACCTGCGCTCTGACTTCATCTTTGCTGAGCACATGCGCTCAGTCGTGGGGGACATGGAAGACATCGTCATCGTCGCTCCTGACGTTGGAGCGACAGGCAGAGCCAGGCTCGTCGCTGAAGGCGTCGACGTTCCTCTGGCCGTTCTCGAGAAACGGCGATCACAAGATGGTCAGTCAGTGAAGGTGTTCAACGTGATTGGTGACGTAGCAGGCAAGCGCGCGGTTCTTATCGATGACATGGTGGCTTCAGGTGGAACCCTGGTCAAAGCGGCAGAGATTCTGCTGGAAAACGGGGCAACTGAGGTGTCGGCGTACTGCACACACGGCGTCTTTAGTGGCGACGCGGTATCGGTCCTTGAGGCTTCGCCCTTGAAAAGGGTTGTAGTCACCAATACCATCACCAACCAATGCGCTCTACAGAGTGATAAGATTCACTATGTCTCTGTGGGGGGGCACCTTGCCAAGACGATCCGACAGGTGTTCGAGGATCGTTCGGTAAGCTTGTTGTTCCCTCACTATTAGAAAGAACGATTCGGGGAGTATCGAATGCATACGCTACAAGTCAAAGAAAGGGCAGTTGGCGATGCCCGAAAACTACGTAGAACGGGATTCGTTCCCGGTGTCGTCTATGGCCCGTCCATTGAGTCTACGCCGATCACTATTGGCAGGAAGGACCTGCAGGTCCTGTTCTCCAAGATCACGCGAAGCTCACTAATCAGCCTAGCTATTGAAGGCGAGACGTCACGTGAATTCGACGTCTTTCTCAAGGTCGTAGACTACGATCAGATCACGGACGAACCGCGACACGTCGACTTCTATCATCCAGACATTGAGAGCCCGCTCAACCTGTTGGTTCCCGTCAAGACCGTGGGAGAGTGTGCAGGCATCAAGAGCGGTGGCATCCTCAACGTCCAGTTCAACGCGATCCCTGTTTACGGATTGGCGCGGGATGTACCGGCACTGATTACGATCGATGTCGAGAGCCTCAACATGGGCGACTCGATCTATGTCCGAGACATTGATTTCGGAGGCGTAGAGCCCATGCTGCCGCCGGAGCGAACCGTTGTCACGGTTATTGCGCCTCGCGGACTACTTGCCGAAGGTGCAGCGGCTGCTGAGCTCGCTGAAGGCGAAGAGGGCGAAGCCGACGCAGGAGCCTCAGAAGAAGCTGTAGCAGAGGAGTAGTGGTGATCAAGGCCGTCTTCGGGCTTGGAAACCCAGGGCGGCCCTACGCACTTACCCGTCACAACATCGGATTCGAGGTTGTGGATCTGTATCGCAAGATGCACGAAGCTGGAATGAAGGGGCGGATCGAAGGTTCCGCCCTTGTTTATTCCATCGGCGATCTGTTGCTGGTCAAGCCAATGACGTACATGAATGAATCTGGCGTAGCCGTGCGTGCGGTGCTTGACAAACATCGAGTGCCCCCCTGCGATGCCATCATTGTCTACGATGATCTAGATCTGGCTCTGGGACGTATCCGAATTCTGGCAGCTGGCGGCGCTGGCTCTCACAACGGGATGAAGTCTGTCATTCGAGCCTTGGGCACAGAAGACATTCCAAGGTTGCGCATTGGCATCGAAACAGAAGCCCGCGGCGAATCGGGGCATGATTTCGTGCTCGATCGGTTCAGCAAGAACGAGTGGAAAGTTGTTCTGCCTGCCCTGCAGAGCGCAGTCGAAGCGATTGACGTCTTCTGTGGCAGAGGCATCGACGAAGCAATGACCCGATTCAATCGATGGGAATAGCGGTTGCCTGAGCTTGGCCTGAGCGTATACTGTGTAGGCTTGCTGGTGAACCCGTTCAGGAGGATCTGATGTACGATCGTTTCTCGCGCGAGTCAATGGAGATGATTGCCGTTTCTCAGGAAGAAGCTGAGAGCTGGCATCACAGCTACGTGGGAACCGAGCATCTACTGCTGGCGTTCCTCAAACTAACGGATTCTGAAGTGCATCAATTCCTGACAGCGCAAGGCGTCTCCTACGAGAAAGTCGCATCGATGATCGAAGAGGAAAAGGGGCGCGGCGATGTTCGTCTGTCAGCCGAGGACCTAGAGCCGACACCGCGGCTGAAGCGCGTGATGAAGCTCAGCTTTGAGGAGGCACGGCGCGCCAACCTAAACGCCATCCTCCCAGAACACCTTCTGATGGGGATGCTTCGAGAAGGTGAAGGGACTGGCGCTGCACTGTTGCATCATCTTGAAGTGGATCTCAACAAGGCTCGTGCCTATTTCCTGCCGTCGTCTGGCATTGGACTCCCTGTGCGCTCTTCGAGGCGAACTCAGACGCGCAAGGACGACTACTCAGAGTTCGGCCGCAATCTGGTCGAGGAAGCGGCTGCAGGCAAGCTGGACCCAGTCATTGGCCGCGATGAGGAGACCGAACGCATCATTCAAACCCTCACGCGCCGCAAGAAGAACAACCCCGCCCTCATTGGAGAGTCTGGCGTTGGCAAGACCGCTGTTGTGGAAGGACTTGCCCAGCGCATCGCCAATGGTGATGTCCCAGCCATCTTGCAGAATAAGGAGATCCTGGAACTGGACATGGCCTCGGTTGTAGCGGGCACGAAGTATCGTGGCGAATTTGAGCAACGACTGAAGATGCTCATTACCAAAGTGTCTGAGGCAGATAATGTCATTCTGTTCATCGATGAACTGCAAACCGTCGTCGGTGCCGGAGGGGCGGAAGGTGCGATTGATGCGTCGTCGATTCTCAAACCTCCGTTGGCATCGGGCGCGATCCAGTGTATTGGCACTGCGACATTGGATGCGTACCGCAAGTCTGTGGAGAAAGATCCAGCACTTAAGCGGCGCTTCAAGACAATCTACGTCGAGGAGCCGTCCGTGGATGAGACGGTGCGAATCTTGAAAGGGCTTCGTCCCCGATACGAGAAGCATCACGGTGTGAAGATCACCGATGACGCTTTGTATCAGGCGGCACGTCTGACCGACCGCTATGTCACCGACCAATTCCTGCCTGACAAGGCCATCGATGTCATTGATGAAACCGCGGCTCGAATCAAGCTGCAGGGGACGAAGGTGCCTGATGCAGTCCGTGAGCTGCGGGAACAAGTCAATGCCAGCGACGAGAAGGAACAGGAAGCCGTAGCTGCTCAAGATTACGAGCGTGCTGCTGCTCTGCGAGATGAGAAAAACGCCCTGATCGTGCGCATTCGCGAGCTGTCTGTTGAGGCCTACGAAGGCGTAAAACTGGAGGCCGATGGCAAAGATATAGCCCAGATGGTGTCAGCGTGGACGGGTGTTCCCATTGGGCACGTTCAAGAGGAAGACACGGCGCGCCTGGTGACGATGGATCAGAAGATCCACGATCGATTGGTCGGGCAGGACGAAGCCGTGCAAGCGGTGTCTCGGTCCATTCGTCGTGCCTATGCAGGTGTGAAGAATCCCAAACGACCTGTGGGCGTGTTCATGTTCCTTGGCCCAACGGGTGTGGGGAAGACAGAGCTGTCTAAGACGCTGGCCGAGTTCCTCTTTGGCGACGAGGATGCGCTGATTCGTGTAGACATGTCGGAATACATGGAGCGCTTCTCCGTGTCGCGCCTGACTGGCGCGCCTCCTGGCTACGTTGGATACGACGAAGCAGGGGAACTGACAGAGAAAGTCCGTCACCGACCTTATTCCGTCATTCTGTTTGATGAGATCGAGAAGGCTCACCGTGACGTATTCAACATCCTGCTGCAGGTGATGGAAGACGGTATCTTGACCGATTCGCATGGACGACGCGTCGACTTCCGCAATGCTGTCTTGATCATGACATCCAATGTTGGCTCTGAATTCATCACGGAGCGGGACAAGCTTGGATTCACAGACAACTCAGATCACTCAGAAGAGTCGTACAACGACATGAAGGATCGCGTCACTGCCGAAGGACGCAAGGTATTCCGTCCAGAGTTCCTCAATCGATTGGACGACATCATCGTATTCCATCAACTCAACAAGGCAGAGGTTAAGGAAATCGCTGGCCTGATGATTCATGAACTGCAGAAGCGTCTGAAGGAGGAGCGGGACATTACGCTCACACTGGATGCATCTGTATGGGAGTTGCTGATCCAGAAGGGATACGATCCCAAGTATGGCGCGCGTCCCATGCGGCGGACGATTGAGAGATTCATCGAGAATCCAATCTCCGAGGAGATCCTTCTTGGAAACATCGCCTCAGGCACCAGCGTTGTCGCTGTTGCGAACGGCGATGAGATCCGATTCTCAAAGCCTGACTAGCGATGGCCTTTCTTTGCAGTCAGTGCGGCCATCGATCTGTGAAGTGGTTCGGTCGTTGCCCTGGGTGCGGACAATGGGACTCTCTATCTGAGACGGGACCTGAAAGGGCATCTGACGTCGTCGATTCGACGTGGTTGGGCGAAGAGCTGCGCTCGATCTCTGAGATCGATCTTGAAAAGGTCAATCGTCTCCCGTCAGGGCTCTCGGAGCTGGATCGCCTGCTGGGCGGGGGGTTGATTCCCGGCGGTGTGATCCTGTTCGGCGGCGAGCCCGGGATTGGCAAGTCAACATTACTTCTACAGATGGCTGAATCCATCGCGCGGGGCGCGGGGAAGATTCTCTATGTTTCCGGCGAGGAATCCGAAGGGCAAGTGAAGCTGCGCGCCGCGCGCATCGGTGCCAATTCAGGGCGCCTGTTTGTGCTATCTGAACAATCGCTTCATCGTATCATGGCTGCCGTAGAGCAAGTCGAACCGCTCGTCTTGATTGTCGATTCGATCCAGACGACGGCTGACGAGCGGGTGGCAGGCGAAGCGGGATCTGTCAAGCAATTGCGTGAAGTCAGTGCGGCACTCATTCAACTCACCAAAGCGCGGGGCATGACGACCTTTCTGGTCGGACACATCACCAAGGAAGGTTCCTTCGCAGGGCCGAAGACGGTCGAGCATCTCGTGGATGTGGCCATCTACCTAGAGGGAAGTCGCACTGAAGACGTTCGCATTCTCCGCTCCGTGAAGAACCGATTCGGTGCCACCAACGAAGTGGCCGTGTTTCAGATGACGGCGAAGGGGTTGGTGGAGATCGAGGATCCTTCCCGCTTCTTCCTCGGAGACACAGATCGCCCCAGACAACCTGGGTCTGTGTATGTTCCCGTACTAGAGGGCACACGCCCTATCTTAATCGAGCTACAGGCGTTGGTTTCTCCCACCGGAGGGTACGGCGTGCCGCAGCGCCGATGCACAGGACTTGACGTGAATCGTGTTTTGCTGATGCTTGCAGTCATGGAGAAACATCTGGACGTTCACATTGGCGGGGCAGACGTGTACATGAGCTTGGCAGGTGGCTTGGATGTTCGCGAACGAGGCACAGATCTGGGCGTGATTGCTGCCGTGCTATCGAGTCTCCGAAATCGGGCGCTATCGAATCGCACAGCCGTTGTTGGAGAGGTGGGATTGTCAGGAGAGATTCGGCCAGTGAGGCGGCTCAAGGAGCGCATGGCTGAAGCCGTGCATTTGGGGATAGAGCGACTGATTGTGCCCAAGACATCGCGGATGGCAAAGCAAGAGGGATTGGAGCTTGTGGCTGTAGAGTACGTGCATGAAGCGATTGAAGCGCTGAACTTCTAGGTAGGAGGATGGGATGAACGACGGGCATTGGATGAAACTGAAGAAAGCGGTCGAGACCGTGACTGCGCGGCTTGAGAAGACCCCCGATGTGGCGATGACCTTGGGTTCAGGATTATCGGATGCGTTTGGACAGCCCGAGGGCGGGATCACTATCCCCTGCTCTGAAATCCCAGGATTTCCTGTGCCGACGATTGCTGGACACTCTGGCGAGTTTTGGATTGGACCGCTATGCGGCAAGACGATTCTCATCCAGCGCGGGCGTGCCCACTACTACGAAGGCAACACGATAGAAGATGTCTCTTTTGCCACGCGAATGTACGCATTGCTGGGTATCCCCACCTTGGTCGTCACCAATGCATCGGGTGCCATCAATCCTGATTTTCGAGCGGGAGATCTGGTGTTGCTCACCGATCACATCAACATGCTGGGCGTGAATCCATTGCGAGGCGCCAATATCGACGAGTTGGGTCCGCGATTTCCAGACATGTCAGCTGCCTATACACCTTCGCTTCGAGCCATGGCCAAGCGCGTCGCTGCTGCCGAGGGCATCGCCGTCAAAGAAGGCGTCTATCTGGCTGCGCTCGGGCCGTCGTACGAGACACCGGCTGAGATCCGCGCATTCGGTGCCATGGGAGCCGATTTGGTGGGGATGTCCACAGTTCCTGAAGTCATTGTGGCTGCGCACGCGGGCATGAACGTACTGGGGCTCTCCATTGCCACCAATCTGGCTGCAGGCGTCGATCCAGATGCTTCGCTGACCCACGAAGAAGTCATCGAAACCACCCGCCGCAAGGGCGCAGAAATGCGCAGATTGCTGATGGGTATTCTAGAACAACTATAGCAGTGAACGAGCCAACCGATGTGCTTTACAGGGTCGTTGCAACCTCCGGCGAGGTCGGTATAATCTCGCCGCCGCTCGGGGATGGGTTCCAAGGAATCTCGCTCCGCGCGGCTATTGCATAGATCCAGGAGGTTTTTCCTATGTCAAATGGCCCGACGCTGAATCCGTTCGAGATCTCTCAACGGCAGCTCGATACGGCAGCGAAGAAGCTGAATCTCGATCCTCAGGTCCACGAACTCCTTCGTGAGCCGCTTCGGATCCTCGAGGTTCACTTCCCCGTTCGCATGGACGACAAGACAGTCAAGACGTTCACCGGATTCCGGGTGCAGTACAATGATGCGCGCGGTCCGACCAAAGGCGGCCTCCGCTTCCATCCCGAAGAGACGATTGACACAGTCAAGGCGCTCGCTGCGTGGATGACCTGGAAGTGTGCCGTCGTAGACATCCCCTATGGTGGTGGCAAGGGCGGCGTCATCTGTAATCCGAAAGAACTCTCAGCGACCGAGCTTGAAGGCATCGCTCGCGGGTACATTCGAGCCATCGGCCGGTTCATCGGCCCCGAGAAGGACATTCCAGCACCCGACGTCTATACCACGCCCCAGATCATGGCCTGGATGATGGACGAATACTCCAAGATCTGCGGCTACAACGTCCCCGGCGTTATCACAGGCAAGCCCATCCCATTGGGTGGTTCGCTCGGTCGCGGCGACGCAACCGCTCGCGGAACCGTCTACTGCATCATCGAAGCAGCTAAAGAACTCGGCATCGAGCTCAAGGGCGCTACAGTCGCCATTCAGGGCTACGGAAACGCAGGCTACTACTGCGGTACTCTGATGGAAGAACTGGCTGGCTCGAAAGTCGTCGCCATCACCGACTCGCGCGGTGGCGTGATGGATGATAAAGGTCTCGATCCAGAAGCCGCCTTCCAGTTCAAGCAGCAGAACGGCTCGCTGGCTGGCTTCAACGGTCTCAAGGCGATCACCAATGACGAGATCCTCGAGCTGGACGTGGACGTACTGATCCCCGCAGCCATCGAGAACGTCATCACAGACAAGAATGCTGCCAACATCAAGGCCAAGATCGTGGCCGAGGCAGCCAACGGTCCGACCACGCCGGAAGCCGACGAAATCCTGCACAAGAATGGCATCTACGTCATTCCCGACTTCCTGTGCAATGCTGGTGGCGTAACGGTCTCGTATTTCGAGTGGGTCCAGAACATCGGTGGATACTACTGGCCGATCGAAGACGTTCACACGCGGCTTAAGGCCAAGATGGTGAAGGCCTTCCACGAGACGCACAACATGGCCAAGCAGCACAACGTCGATAATCGAATCGGCGCCTACATGGTGTCGGTCCAACGCGTCGCCGAAGCCATGAAGCTTCGAGGCTGGGTCTAGGAACGTTTTTTAGTAGACCTAATGCGGGGCTTCTTCGGAAGCCCCGTTTTTGTTTGCTGTTAGCGGGTTGGTGGTAAGCTGTCCTGCCAACGATTAGGCGCGTAGGGAGGAATCATGCGTAACGTGTATGGCACAGTCATACGCCAGTTCGATCGCGCTGCCGATCGAATGGGATTGGATCCGTCAATACGAAAAATTCTGTCCGTTCCGATGAATGAAGTGGTCATCAATTTCCCGGTCAAGATGGACGACGGGCGGATCGAGATGTTT
Organism: Candidatus Atribacteria bacterium; assembly: GCA_004525685.1. Lineage (GTDB taxonomy): Bacteria > Bipolaricaulota > Bipolaricaulia > UBA7950 > UBA9294 > SPBW01. The sequence continues at coordinate 6,739 of SPBW01000037.1, read as the reverse complement.
GCTGGGTATCGCGTGCAACACAATGACGCGTTGGGCCCATTTAAGGGAGGTCTCCGCTTTCATCCAGCCGTAGAGATCAACGAAGTCCGCGCCTTGGCCACATGGATGACCTGGAAATCAGCCATTGTCGATATCCCCTTCGGAGGGGCTAAAGGTGGAATCCAGTGCGATCCCAGCCTCTATTCCGAATCGGAAATGCAGCGGATCACCAGGCGGTTTGCCTTCTCCTTGGGAGCCAATATTGGTCCCGAATACGACATCCCGGCACCGGATGTCAATACCAATGCGCAGACCATGGCCTGGATTCTCGATACCTATCTCTCGACGCTGCCTCCCGGAGATCGCCATCGTGCTTTGCACGTCGTGACAGGAAAGCCTGTCGAGGCTGGAGGAAGCATCGGTCGCGACAAGGCGACGGGACAGGGGGTCGTGTATTGCATCGAACGATGGGCTCAGGATCGGTCATTCGATCTATCCAATGCGACCTACTTCGTGCAGGGGTTCGGCAACGTGGGGTCGTGGACTGCTCGGTTGCTGAAGCCCTATGGATCGAAGCTCGTCGCTGTCGAGGACCATACCGGAGCGATCGCCAATCCAGCAGGCATCGATCCTGATGAACTCTCAGTCCATGTTGCGCAGCATGGCGGCGTGGCTGGATTTTCAGGCACCGAGGCCATCGATCATGAAGCCTTCTTGCGAACGCAGGCAGACATCTTCGTTCCCGCGGCGCTCGAAAACCAACTCACTGCGGAAACGACGCCCTGGCTTGATGTAAAGGTCAAAGTCATTGCTGAAGGGGCCAATGGGCCGACGGATCTTGACGGAGATGCCATCCTCGACGAGAAGGGGATCGACCTATTGCCAGACATCCTGTGCAACGCTGGCGGTGTTGTCGTCAGTTACTTCGAGTGGCTGCAGAACAAGCGTTCCGAGTTCTGGGATTTGGACGAAGTGGATGGCAAGCTACGCCGCAGGATCATGGGGGGATATGACCGTGTCCGGGCAGCAGCCGATGAGTTTGACGTTGATTGGCGCACGGCCGCCTACATCGTGGCACTGGCACGCCTGGAGCGGCTGTACAAACGCCGAGGCATCTTCCCGTAGATGATGATGCGACAGATGAAGGCAGCGAAAATCAACCCTGACCGAAGAGTGCCTTGGGATTTTTCACACAGACAGAGGATTCAGATATGAATCCTCTGTTCGCAGCCCACAGTGCCGAACACATCCTCAACGCCGTCATGCAGCGTGATTTCGGAACGGGGCGCAGTGTTGAAGCGCACTTTGGAGTGAAGAAGTCCAAATGCGACTACGTCACGAACGGATCCTTGACCTCTGATGAGCTGGCTGCGATCGAAGCGGCTGTGAATGCAGAAATCGAAGCCGATCATCCTGTTACCACGTTTGAAATCTCGAGAGAACAAGCGGATGCCGCCTACAACATGGGCAAGGTCCCGGATTCTGCGACCGTCATCCGCATCGTGAAGATCGGCGAGCTGGACGTCATCCCCTGTGTTGGACAGCACGTCGAGCATACGAGCCAAATCGGCCGCTTCGCCATCCGTAGCGCGGACATGAAAGACGACAAGACGGTGCGCATCCGATTTGCGCTTGAGCAGCGGCCATGAGCGGGACAGAGCAAAGGCCGCTACTCACGAACATGCTGTACAGGCTACTTGCCAACAACGCCTGCTGCAGGTTCGACGCGTCTCGCGCCGTTCTCTGACTCGCGTGCGGCCGTAAGCTCCGCACCTTGCTCTTCGAGGGTCATGATCGCGGGGATGAAGAACGCGACTCCTCCAAGAAGGATGGCCGCAATGCCGCCAACGAGGAACCAGGTGTTGGCGCCAAAACGATCCGAGAGCGGGCCTGCAATCGCCAAGCCGAGGGGCATCATCGCTCCGGTCGCACTCCCAATAAGCGAGAACAGACGTCCCTGAAGATCCGGCGGCGTGCTTGCCTGCAGGACGGCCATGAACGAACCGTTGACGATCGGCTGCATGATGCCGCATAAGAGTGTGGCGAAGATGGCAAGTGCGAACAGCGTAGGCGGCGTCAGCCCAAGAAGAACGGCACCGCCGCCGAGAAAGACGATGCCAAACAGGGCCGTCGCGATCCTTCGCCTAAAGCCGCCCCACACCGTGAGGAGGATGCCTCCACCGATAATGCCGATTCCCATTGCCATTTGCAGTCCCGCCAAGTGAAAGGCGCCGCCTCCGAAGTGGTTTGTGACCAAGAGCGGCATCAGGGCTCCGGCGGGCGCGAACAAGAAGTTCAGTAAAGCGACGAGGATGACGACTCCCAAGAGGCCGGGCCACGAGACGAGAAATCGGAACCCCTCCGCCATCTCGCGGACGAACGACGGTCGCGCCCTGACAACGCTCGTCGGTTGAGGAATGGCGATCAACAAGAGTGGTATGACCGCGATGGCAGCGGTGACGACGTCGACGGCGAGGACAGCCTGCATGGGCACAAGCTCCAAGAGCAAGGCACCGAGCGCGGGGCCGATGATGCTGGCGATGCCTTGAAGGCTCTGGTTGAGGCCGGCAATGCGGCTGTAGTGCTGCTGAGGCACCATCAGCGTTGTTGAGGCCTGCATCGAAGGCCAATGGAAAGCACCACCGATCGATCGGGCGAACATGATCACGTAGACGTGCCAGATCTCCACCACACCGAGCACGAAAAGCACAGCGAGGAAGGCGGTCGCAAGGGCGATGAGGCTGTCGGCAACGAGCATGATGGTTCGACGATTCCATCGATCGATGAGTGGGCCGATGAAAGGTCCGAGTACGACCCCCGGGATGATCGCGGCCATGGTTGCCATCGCCAATACCGTGCCGGATCCCGTCGTCTGGGTCAGCCACCATACCAAGGCGAACTGAACGATTCGGCTGCCAAGAAGTGAAAAGACCTGTCCTCCCCAAATTGTGAAGAAAAGGGGCTTCCATGATTCCGGCTTCCAGGCTCGTGCGCTCATCATTCTCTCCCTTGGATATCGATGTCTAACGATGAGCCGTTCGCGGCACTTCCATGGGCGACGCGTGCGGATCCCATCCAATCAAGAGTGAGTGTTGAAGGGATGTCGTTCGGTTCACAATGGACGCGAGCTTCCTCGAATCGGGCTTCTCGTTGCGTCGTGTAGTGGGCGACTGTAGGATAAGGAGTTGCCACGTGCAGCGGAGCTGTCTCACGGGAGGGATTGTGCAGGCCGACGAGAGGAAACTACTTAGCTTTGATATTGAGATCTCGGATGTCTTCGAGTTGGCAAAAGACGAGGACATGGAGATCTACGCACCGTTTCACATCTCTGTGGCTGCCACGGCGATACATGAAGGCGAAGAACGGCCATGGTTCTCCGAAAATGCCGATGGTACCCCGGCGCTGAATCTGACGAAGCAGCGCGCACAAGAAATGTTGGAGTACCTCGCACAGAAGCAGGCAGAAGGATTCATGATCTGTGCGTGGAATGGTCTCAGCTTTGACCTGAAGTGGATTGGCCATCAGGCCGAGAACATGGAACTTGCGGCCCGCATTGCCTTGAAGAGCTACGATCCGATGTTCCAATTCTTCAACCAGAAGGGTTTCCCTGTCGGACTCGCCAAGGTTGGCGCGGGTATGGGCATCGGGCAGGAAAAGCTCATGAATGGCGCCGATGCGCCCAGAGAATGGCGAGCCGGTAATTTCGACCGCGTCAAGGAATACGTGATGGGCGACTGCCAGATGACCAACCTCATCGTGCGTGCCATTCAGGACGCAGGAGAAGTTCGGTGGCTGACAAATAAGGGCACCATCAGTTCCGAGCCGATGGAACGTCTCAAGACAGCCGAAGAAGTCATCAACGATGCTGCACCCGATCAATCCTGGATGGACACACCGCTTCCCAAGACCAAATTCCATCAATGGGTGCAAGATCTCAATCTTGACGTTGCTGAGTCAAGGGGTGCTGCGGCAGAACACGCTGCGTCTGAAGACTTGGGTCCGCTCTTCCGATAGACTTGGGTCCGCTCTGATGTTAGACTTCTAAAGGGATAACGCAAGTGCGTTCTTTGAGTTCGTAGGGTTTGTAGGGTTCCTAGAGTCTTTGCGAGATGCATGGAGCATTTCTCTCGCCAAGCCGCCAAGGACGCGAAGGTAAACAACACCAGGACTGTCTCCCGCAGAGTCGCCGAGGCGCAGAGACAAACAACACCACCTCAAGGGGAGAAGCAGAACTGAGCATTTGATTCATGAGATTCATGGATGTAGCATGGCACGAGACTACGCGTGGCAATATGTACTTTCATAGAACAGATGAAGCAGGGTCGGAAAAGGTAGCAGAGCAGTTAGAAACCGGTGTGCTACGTAGCAGCGATGCGCACGAATCACTGTTGGTCCACACGAGGAACCAAGGAGGGCGACTATGCCAGGTCTGCAGCTTGCATCCTTCTGGGAGGGAAACCGCGCCCAACTCTTCGCTACGTACGTTCTCTCAAGTGTGGCTGCTGTAGTACCGGTTCCGGTCCCGATGGATTTCGGGCACGATCTCCTCTGCACGCTTACACGCCTTGAGCGCCACGCGCTATTCGCGGGCCGGGCATTCAGCGTTCAGGTAAAGTCGAAGAGCGACCCAGAGATTCGATACGGCGGCCTCAACAAACGGAGAGAATGGAAGCGATACGAGGTTGATTGGCTGTACGAACAGCAACAGTCCTTCGTGGTCTGCGTCGTCGACCTGAAGGAATGGACAGTCAATCTATATTCCACGCAATTCATGTGGTGGATCCCTTGGCAGAAAGGCACGCCCGGTGAAGTGATTCTTGTTCCTGATCTTCCGCTGGATGACTTCAGGGAGGCTGAGGGTCGGTCCATGGAGAACCGGTATCGATCTGCCGCATTGGAGAACGCGTCTGACGGTAGTCGACCCGGTGATGGGTTCAGCTACCGCATTCCGCTCGGGAACCCCATTGTCTCGGTGTCCGTGAAGGAGCAAGAAGCGGCAGAGTTCCGCGAGCAGATTCGGGGCTGCCTGGAACGGTGGGTGGGCCTAGACTATCGCAACCTCACCTACAGGCGGCTCAAGGTGCCGTACGTGGAGGAGTGGATTACCTGGGTAACGAATGAACCTCCAACGCCGCCAGGGAATCTGTGGTGCTTCCACAATCCGACCCACGATAAGAACATCAAGGAGATCCTCTCTTCAATCTCCCCAGCAATCGCATCGCTCATGCACAACCTCAACCGCCAGGGACAGTACGATAAGCTTGAGGTCGTCAAGCCACTTGCCTCCCTCATCCACGAGTACGGACTGCTGGATGAAACAGCGACGCGATTCGTCACAGATGGCAATCGTTGACGTCGTGTGGCTTCGTGAAGGATGCGTGGTCAGACCTTCATTCTTACGATTCGCACCGGCTTCTCTCCGCGTCTCTGCGCCTCTGCGGGAGACTGACGGGTTCGGGGTCAGGGCTTCTTTCTTGGTGTTTCGGGTTCGGGGCCAGGTCTTCTTTCTTGGTGTTTCTGATTCAGGATCGGTCCTCTAACATCAAATGCCTCACAGCTTCGCAATCCCTGGCGATGGAGTGGCATCTTGTCTTTCGACCTTTCGAGAACACCTGAATTCAACCATTCTCTCTTCGAATTCGAACTTGCTTCTCTCCGCGCCTCAGCGTCCCTGCGGGAGACGAACTAGGCGTCGGTCTTCCCTTCATGCGCTTCATGGTGAATGCTACTTCTCCGCCTGAGGTGCTCTCGTCTCTCTCTGCGTCCTTTGCGGCTTGGCGAGATACGATCTGTCCTTCAGTTTGCACTTGCCTGGACAATTCGCTCCATCTGAGCCAGCATTCAAGTCAGACAGATCGGCGAAAGGGGCCAACTCCGAGATGCCAAATCACCCAGACATTGAATTCGTCCTCATTCCTGAAGGCACATTCCTGATGGGCGGAGACACGGAACCCGATCATCAGCCCATACACGAAGTGGCCATTTCTGCGTTTCAGCTAACCCGAACACCCATCACCAACGCGCTGTATGCAACCTTCTGTGAAGCCACTGACAGAGCCTATCCCGAATTCTGGGGGCAGGAGCGCTATCACTCGGGCCCCGACTTCCCGAATCACCCTGTGGTGGGTGTGAGCTGGCAAAGCGCATCGGAATTCGCCGAATGGATGGGCGCTCGCTTGCCTACGGAAGCCGAATGGGAATGCGCGGCACGCGGAGGTCTCGAGGGCAAGCTCTATCCCTTCGGAGACGAACTCGATCCTTCAAAGTCCAACTACTCGCCGCTGGACGAGGAGCATATTCGCCTGAGTGCTGGTGGCACAATGCCAGTCGGGCAGTTTCCTGCCAACGGATTCGATCTGCTCGACATGTGCGGCAACGTGGTGGAATGGGTGGCCGACCGCTATGCCGCCGACTACTACGCGCATTCTCCTAAGAAGAATCCGCAAGGTCCTGATGTCGGCAAGCACAGGGTTATCCGTGGGGGTGGCTGGCACTCCGGCCCCTACTGCAACCGGGTGTACTTCCGAAACGCCCTCCCCGCCAACTGGGTTGATTTTGCCGTCGGATTCAGAATCGCGAAGAACGCGAACTGAAGAAGCTCTTCATCTCCCGCATGAGTCGGCGAACTGATCGCTTCGCAGTTCAGTTCGTCGGAGTTGGGCGTGAGTCGCCCAACATCCGGTTTGGTGACGCGCAGGACGTGGGTGAGGACTCGGTCAAACTCGAATTGCCCCGATCGACGCACAGAGAACGGCGACAG
>SPBW01000026.1 GCA_004525685.1 Candidatus Atribacteria bacterium | reverse complement strand
ACAGTGTCATCCGATCATTGACCGTCGGCTTCAATCTCGATGCCTTTGGGCGCATTCAAACCACATCGTGCACCCTGCCATTTACCCACGCCGAAGCCCGCTTCAGCCTACCGCTTGATGCCTGCGACACAGCCATTGACGTACGCATTGGCTTTGACGCAACCGGGTTCAGCGAACTCTCCTTGAGTGCGCCGCATGTCGGTGACTTGCCGTTTGCCATCAGTCTGAGCAGCTTCCTCACGTTCACGCTCGATGAGAAGACGATCACCCTTTCACCCAGTCTCAACCTAGAGAACCCCGATTGCTTTGACTTCTATGCCGGATTGGAATGGGATACGGCTACGAATACGTTGTCTGAGCTTCTGTTCTATGGCATGGGGATGCGCTGTGAGATTGGGGAGATTCAGTTGAGGATGCTTGTGGCGCTCGACCCCAGTGTGCTGGCGCTGGTCAAATCACCCTATCGATCTCTGCTTGGGCTCATCTGGCCGCTTGCCGGCTGCTGTGGCAGTGACGGCGAAGCCAGCCTCGTCTTCTTCTTCGGCACGGACAACCTGTTTGACCTGGAAGAGATCGACGCCGAACTCAGCCTCCCCATCACCGAGCACCTCACCCTGTCGCTTTCGGTCGAAGCCCCCATGACCAGCCTGCCCACCTTCACCCTCGGCTGGCAGTGGGCCTTCAAGTAAGCGCTCCGACTGAAATGGTGCTGGCATGGAGACGGGACAATGTCTCATGCAGCCTTTCGATCGGTCCACTTCCGCAGACTACAGGACGTACAGATCCAGATGCGTCTGGATGAAGCCCCCCTTCGGTGGGAGAATGAGGGTGCGATCCGAAGGGGAGGACACCATGCCCAGGAATGTGGAGATTAAGGCGCGCGTAGATGACTTCGAGGCACTTAGGGCAAGAGCGGAAGCCTTGTCTGACACACCGGTCCAGATCATCGAACAGTTAGATACGTTCTACATTACGCCCCGAGGGCGCCTTAAGCTGCGCGTGTTGGCGCCCGATCGCTGTGAGTTGATCCAATACACGCGAGCTGATGATTCCTCGGCAAAGACATCGGCGTACGAGATTGTGCGATCCGACGATCCGGCTGCGTTCTCACGCATTTTGGAGTCAGCGCTTCCCATTCGCGGCGTGGTCACCAAACGACGGTTTCTCTATCTCATTGGCCAAACACGCGTGCATCTGGATGAGGTCGAAGGCTTGGGCACGTTCATGGAGCTGGAGGTCGTGTTGACCAAGGGACAGACCACGCAGTACGGTGCAGCCATAGCAGAGGAACTAATGGCGAAGCTGGGGATTGAAGAAGAGGACTTGATCTCTGGGGCCTACATCGACCTACTGGAACAGTGACCATGAATCTGACGACGTACAAGCAGGCTGGAGAATTCCTTGAGGCGGCACTTCCATCCTTGCTGTGCGAGGAAGCGAAGAACAACCTGATGGTTGGGATCTCAATGAGGCTTCGCGAGGGCAGGCCTTGTGGTGACGGCTCCCCGCTGTTCCTGACTGTGAAGGATGGCGAGGAACTCGTCGCCGCCGCTATTCGCACGCCTCCGTATCCGCTAATCCTTCACTGCGAATCAGATCGACTCGAGGCGCTGGAGGTCATCGCCGATCATCTCGTTGAGATTGGCTATCGGCTTCCTGGCGCCAACGGAACGGTTCCTGTCGTCACAGCGTTCGCCGAGGCGTGGCGCCGGAGGACATTGATGCCGTCTGTTCTTCTCAAGTCGCTTTGCATCTACAGCTTGACCACGATCTGTCACCCGGTAGACATTCCTGGGCATGTCCGCTGGGCGACGGAGGGCGACATTCCCACTCTTGCCAAGTGGTTCCTCGCCTTCCATGAAGAGGCGATGCCTGACGATCCACCGGCCAATCCAGAAGCCAGCATTCGACTGTTCATGAACAACGGCAAGCTTGCCGTGTGGGAGCACGATGGCCTGGTATCCATGGCGGGCAGCTCGCGAGGCACGCCCAACGGCGCGACGGTCAGCGCCGTGTATACGCCGCCTGGGCATCGTGGCCATGGCTATGCGTCAGCTTGCGTGGCTGCCCTCAGTCAGGCGCTATTGGATGATGGAAATCGTTTCTGTACGCTCTATACCGACCTATCTAACCCGACATCGAACAAGTTCTATCAGAACGTTGGCTATCGTCCAATTGCCGATTGCGCGATGGTCCGCTTTGAAGAGTCAAAGGACTAGCGATTACTTATGGTGCTGAGTGCTGCAGATACGAAGACCAAGATTGTCTGTACGATCGGACCAGCTTCGTGTGAGCCAAAGGTTCTTCATGCTCTGATCCGCGAAGGGATGGATGTCGCGCGCATCAACTTCTCGCATGGTACGCATGCTGGGCATGCGGCCATGATCCGTCACGTGAGGCAGGCGGCGAAGCAAACTCATGCTGTGGTCGCAATCATGGCAGATCTTCAGGGGCCGAAGCTACGGATTGGAGAGCTTGCCAAACCGCTCGCACTGAGCGTCGGCGATTGGCTCTCCCTCACAAGTTTGGCAGCAGATGGCTCCCATCATGTGCTCCCACTGCCACATCCTGAGATCATTGCTTGCGCGCGTGCCGGACAGCGTTTGCTGCTGGACGATGGCGCCATTGAGCTTGAGATTCGAGAAGCGCGTCCCGATGTGCTCGTTTGCCGCGTCATGGTGGGAGGCCTGCTTATCTCGCATAAGGGCGTTGCCTTTCCTGATGGCGTGGTGGCGATTTCCGCACTGACAGACAAGGATCGCGACGATGTCGTTTTCGCTGTTGCCCAGGGAGTTGACTTTCTGGCGCTGTCGTTTGTCCGATCTCCTGAGGATGTGCGCGAACTGCGTACCTTGTTGCGCGATTGCGGCCCCGAGGGTGAGCGCATTCACATCGTCGCCAAGATCGAATCGCGCCATGCTGTCGAGCGCCTGGACGAGATTCTTCCGTTGGTCAACGCGATGATGGTGGCACGCGGTGACCTTGGCGTTGAGCTGTCCCCTCAGGAGGTGCCGCTTCATCAAAAGGACATCATCAGACGCTGTAATAGTGCCGGAGTACCTGTGATTACCGCCACGCAGATGCTGCAGTCGATGATCGACAACCCGCGCCCCACACGTGCGGAGTCGAGTGACGTCGCCAATGCCATCCTCGATGGAACTGACGCCGTCATGTTGTCAGCTGAGACTGCGGTTGGGAGCTTTCCCGTTGAGGCGGTTCGGATCATTCGTGAGATCTCGAAAGTTGTGGAAGATCGCATGCTGGAGAGACATATTGGGGCATCAGAAGGCATCGAGCATGTTCATCCCGTAACCGACGCGATTTGCAGCGCTACGGCGCAGATTGCCGCTGAGCTGGGAGTGCATCTGATTGCGACAGCGACGTCGTCGGGATACACAGCACGGCAGATTGCTCGCGTACGACCCAAACAAGCCATCGTCGCCTTCACGCCCGATCCTCATGTGCAGCGCCAACTTGCCTTGGTATGGGGTGTATCGCCCCTGCTCGTCCCAGCCTTTGAAACTGCAGAGAGCCTGATTGACGTCGTCTCGCGCACATTGCTTGATGCAGGGGATGGGCACCCCGGGGACTGGATCGTCCTCACTGGAGGGATTCCCGTTGGGGGCGGGGGCAAGACGAACTTCATCAAGGTGCACCGAATCTAGCCAGCTCGTTCAGCCGACGAGAGATCTGTTTCGCAGCCCGATGACTGGCCCGTCTCATCGTTCCACGAAACGGCCTGGGATCGAGTCGCGGGCGCGGTATTGGATCGCCACGGCGGCTCCCCTAATGATGCATCCGTCACTTTCAGAATCCTCTCGATTCGGCTTGTTTGGACCTTGAGGGTTATATTAGTCTGTCGATAGCTCTGCAATACTCAAGATGAAAAGCGGGTCTCTATGTGGGCGGAGGCCAATGGGTCGATAGGACAAGGGAGGTTCAATGAAGACGACGGGACAACGATTTTGGATGAACTGCTTCCTAGCAGGAATCCTTCTGCTCGCAGGTGGCGTCTCGGGTTGGGCACAGACAGATACATTCAGGGTCGCCATGCAACCGCCAACGAGAATCGATCCCGCGATCATCGATTCCGACTCGGAGATCGCCATTGCCAATGCTGTCTATGACTACCTCGTGGACATCGATGCCAACAATGCCGCGATTCCCAGACTTGCCGAGGCCTGGACCGTCAGTGACGATGGGCTAACCTATACGTTCCGGTTGGCTGACAATGTCCATTTCCATGATGGGAGCCCGTTGGTCCCAGGGGATGTTGTTTGGACGTTTGATCGCTTGCGCAATCCCGACAACGGATTCCCCACAGCCTCGCTGTATGCGAACATCAAATCGATTGAGGTGATGGGATCCGACAGCGTGGACTTCCATCTGATTGACACCAACCCCTTCTTCCTCTTTGACCTCTCGGACAATCACGCCGTAATCGTTAAGCGAGGAACAACCGACTTCTCGCTCTTCAACGGAACGGGTCCGTTTGTTGTGGATGACTATCGTCCCGATGATCGGATTCTGATGTCGGCCAATGACGACTACTTCATCGGCGGGCTGCCTGGCGTTGACGCGCTGCAGTTCATCTTCTTCACGGACTCGGTGGCTGCGGTTTCAGCATTGCGTGGCGGGCAGATTGACATGGCCTGGCGCATGCCTGTCAGTCTCTACGTTTCTCTTCAGGGCGTGCCGGGCATTGTCACCGTGGATGTGCCCACCAATGGGTTTGACCTTGTGCGCCTGCGAGCAGATCAGGCTCCTGGTAACAATCCACTTGTCATCCAAGCTTTGAAACATGCGACGGATCGCGAAGCGATCTTCCAGCTCGTGCAGCTGGGAGCAGGCTCCGTGGGTAGAGATACACCTGTGGGGCCTCTGTACGATGGGCTATTCGATCCGGCTATCCAGCCATTGGCTTATGATCCCGCTCAGGCAAAGCGTTTGCTGGCACAGGCGGGCTATCGCGACGGGCTGTCGATTGATCTGTATGCGCCAGATACCGGTGATCGACCACAGCTTGCCGTTGTCTTGAAAGAGCAATGGGCTCAGGTAGGCGTCGATGTCAATGTCATCATCGAACCCGAGAGCGTCTATTTCGGGGAGAATCACTGGATGGATGTGTCGCTTGGCATTACCAACTGGGGCTCTCGTCCCTATCCTCAGTTCTATTTCAACCTGATGCTCACCTGCGCCGCGGCATGGAATGAAGCCCGCTATTGTGACAGCGTGTTCGATGATCTCGTAGAGCTTGCTGGAACCACGCTCGATGAGACGCAGCGTGTTGCCACCTATTCGCAAATCCAGCAGATCTTGGTCTCGGATGGACCAGTCATCATCCCCTACTTCTGGCCGCAAGTTGCTGCATACAGCAGCCAATTTACCGGGCTGGAATTGAAGGCCTTTGCCGGACGAACGGATTTCCGAACCGTTTTTGCTAGGTAGTGAATCAGCCCGGGCCGAGCTGTAGCGCTCGGCCCGGTTCTTCCAAAGGACGTGAGTGCCTCTGCGGCTCTATCGGCATCGATCCAGTCGAACTGCACGTGAACGATTCGATGTTCGCGACTTTTTTCGCAAGCCGTCTGCAGCTCTAGGAACGTCCATTGTGTTGCTGTTTGTTCTGATCGCTATCTTCGGGCCCTGGTTGTCGCCGTATGGCCCGACACAGATGATTGTCGCCGATGCCAGACAAGGTCCGTCCTGGTCTCACTGGTTTGGCACCGACTTGCTGGGGCGCGATGTCTTCAGCCGCATCATCCATGGCGCACGCAGCATTCTCTCGTTGACCGGCCTGGGGGCACTTCTGGCAGTGATCGCAGGTACGACGATCGGATTGGCCAGCGGCTATTGGGGAGGCCTGCCTGATGAGATCATCATGCGTGTGTTTGACAGCCTTCTGGCGATCCCCGCCCTGCTACTGGCGTTGGTGCTGTTGGGGGCGGTTGGGCGATCGCAAGGAAGCGTCCTCATTGTTATTGCCGTGGTCTATGTGCCTGTCGTAGCCCGTGTCGTTCGTTCCGAGGTTCTGGCCGTGAAGTCGCTTGGATACATCGAAGCTGCGCGTCTGCGGGGGGAGCATCTTGCCTACATGCTATTCCGCGAGATTCTTCCTTCCGTGTTGCCAGCTCTCTCTGTAGAAGCAGCTCTGCGCTTCTCCTACGGCATCTTCTTGGTTGCATCGCTTGGCTACCTCGGCGTTGGCGTTCAGCCGCCGACGCCCGATTGGGGGTTGATGGTCAAGGAGGCGCGAGGCACAGTCGGGTTAACGCCATGGGCACTGTATTTCCCGGCAGGAGCGATTTCGCTGTTGGTCATTGGCCTCAATCTCGCTGCAGATGGCCTCAAATCAGCACTTCAATCGGCCTCGCAATCCCTTTCGCCTCGAGAACGGGCGCGGATTCAAGAGGCCCGCCGCAACGGTGCCGCCCAATCTGCTCTAGGAAATGAGGGCCCGCCTGTCGGACAGGCTGCCATGTTGACCGTTCGCAATCTGACGGCCGCGTATCGTGTAAAGGGGCAATGGGCTGATGCATTGAGGGATGTGTCACTGGAGATACGCGCGGGAGAAACGCTGGGTGTGGTCGGAGAGAGCGGGTCAGGAAAATCCACGCTGGCGCTAGCCATTGTCCAATACCTAAGCTCCAATGGCGCCGTGCGTTCGGGAACACTCCTCTTCGGAGGAGAAAGCATCCTCGGACAATCCAGGCGCGCACTTCGCACTCTCAGGCGTGAAACCATCGCATTGATTCCACAGGATCCGATGGCTTCCCTTAATCCATCCATTCGCGTTGGGGAGCAGATAGCCGAGGTCCTTCGATTGGGACCGCGAAGTCGAGGAGAAGAGGTCGATCATCGTGTTATCGAGCTGGTCTCCCGCGTTCGCATTTCTGATCCGTCACGTGTGGTTCGGCAGCTTCCTCATCAACTCAGTGGGGGTATGCAGCAACGCATTGTCATTGCCATGGCGCTGGCAGCCAATCCGAAACTTCTCATTCTCGATGAGCCGACGACGGGACTGGATGTCACGACAGAAGCGGCCATTCTTGATCTCGTGGGTGAGTTGCTCTCTGAAAAGACCCGATCTGCGCTCTACATCTCGCATGATCTTGGCGTGGTAGCGCGGGTATCGGACCGCATCGCCGTGCTCTATGCAGGCGAGCTGTTGGAGATGGGGCCTGTGAGCCAAGTGTTTCAAGCGTCGGAGCATCCTTACACCGTGGGATTGCTGGCAAGCATCCCCAGGTTTTCCAATCAGACGAAGATTGGCGAGCTCCCCTCGATGGCAGGCAGCACGCCGTCACCGACACAGTTGCCTGAAGGTTGCGTCTTTCGGCCTCGCTGTCCCATGGCAACCCCTCTTTGTCTGGAGCGTCCGGAACTGGTCTCCTCCCAACCCGAGCACGATGTGCGGTGCCATCATCGACAGCGCGTTGCTACGCTGCGACACACCTTGTTCGCTGCAACACAGCCGCAATCCGATGCGGCCGACCAGGTGACAGATCACGCTATCCTGGATCTACGCGATCTCGAAATGCGCTTCCCCATACGACGATCTCTCCGTCAGATCATCTCTGGGGATTCAAAGAAGTCAGTTCATGCAGTCAATGGCGTCTCGCTGAGCATTCGTTCGGCGACCACTCTGGGAATTGTTGGGGAGAGTGGAAGCGGAAAGACAACGCTGGTGCGGTCCATTCTCGGGCTGTCGCCGCACGTTGGTGGACGGCTGCTCATTGAGGGGAAAGACGTGCCAGCAGCGCTAGCCAAGCGGCAGCGAAGCCTGCTAGGACAGGTCCAAGCTGTATCCCAGAATCCTGACCAGGCATTAAATCCCCATCTCTCGATTGGCGCATCGCTACGGCGGCAGATTCTTCGACTTACCCCAACGTCGCGTCACAAGATTCGCTCTTCGATTGACGAGTTGCTGACTCAAGTGGGGCTTACGCCAGATTACGCATCGCGTTTCCCCCCCCAACTGTCCGGGGGCGAGAAGCAGCGCGTGGCCATCGCCAGAGCGATTGCGTCTGAGTCGAGCCTTCTTCTCTGCGATGAGGCGACCTCGTCTCTGGATGTCTCAATTCAGGCTCGCATTCTCAATCTCCTGGCACGAGTGCAACATGATATGGGGCGGGCAACGCTTTTCATTACGCACGATCTGGCTGTAGTTGCTCATGTGGCGGATGAAATTGGGGTGATGTACTTGGGTAAACTAGTGGAGACGGGAAGCCGTCGCCAAGTATTGGAGCCTCCCTATCATCCATACACTGAGGCGCTGCTATCTGCCTATCCGTCAATCGATGGGCGCGATCAATACGAGGCGATTCGCTTGTCGGGAGAGGTTCCCAGCCCAGTCGATCTTCCGACTGGATGTCCGTTCCACTCACGATGTCCGCGACTTATCGGCCCCATCTGCGAAAGCCTCGCTCCTGTCTGGCAGATGAGCGAAAGCGGGCACGCAGTGGCGTGTCACATTCCGCGGGATGAGTTGGCAATGATTCAGACGATGCGAGTGGGGTATCTAGGTTCGAATGCAGAGGACGGTGCGTGATGGGACGATTCGCACTTCGCCGTCTTGGCTTCCTCTTCCTGACGTTACTCTTGACCTCGATCATCATCTTCTCGGTTACCCAATTTCTGCCAGGAGACGTCGCCCGCATTCTTCTGCCACGAGACGCATCAGAAGAGGCCATCGCGGCCAAGAGGGAGGATTTGGGGCTGAACCGCTCTGCGCTCGTCCAATACGGCTCATGGATCAAGGGATTCATCGTGGGGGACTGGGGAACATCGTTTGCATGGGATATCCCCGTTCGACCCCGCGTCATCGAGGGGCTGATCAACTCACTCATGCTGGCAGCCGTTGCCCTGGTGCTGGCGATTCCGCTATCCATCGGCCTTGGCGTCTGGGCGGGACTGGCTGAGGGCAGATGGCCCGATCATCTCATCAGTCTGATCAGCCTGTCTCTCGTGGGCCTGCCTGAATTCGTGACCGGCGTGCTCTTGATTGAGTGGCTCGCCCAACGTTTGCGGTGGCTTCCAGCCATTTCCTCGATAGAGCCCGGCTCATCGTTTGTCGAGGCGCTCCCGTTCCTCATTCTTCCTGCGCTGACAGCTACATTCGTCTTGTTGGCCTACCTGGTCAGGCTGACTCGTGCAGAAGTTATCGAGCAGCTGAATCGGCCCTACGTGCGTACCGCCGTACTCAAGGGATTGTCCTGGCCAACGGTCGTGTTCCGTCATGTGCTGAGGAATGCACTTCTGCCAACGATTACCGTGCTGGCCATCAGCATGGGCTGGCTCATTGGAGGGCTCATCGTCATCGAGAATGTGTTCAACTACCCGGGATTAGGGCGACTTCTTCTCTCGGCAATCGATCATCGCGACTTTCCTCTCATCCAAGCGATTGCCATGATCATCGTGTTGGGTGTCGTGTTGGCCAACTTCGCTGCGGATCTTCTGTATGCGTTACTGAATCCGAGAATACGCTATGACTGACTGCATCCCCCCTGCGGTGCAGAGGGGATGCGTGGAGGGCTACTTCGACTGAGTAACCATGACGATTACCCCAATGAGGGCGACAATTCCAATTGCGATCATGATCCAAGCGTTCATAGCTCACCTCCTTCAGTGATGGGCTAGGCTTCAGGCAGATCTTCGAACAGCGATTTCATCTGCCTGCGATAGGCATCGAAGGCCTCTCTGCCGGACTGGGTTAGCTGTACCATGGTGTGTGGCTTCTTGTGAATGAACTCCTTGAGTATCTCGACGTAACCCGCATCTTCTAGTTTGGAGAGATGCGATGACAGATTGCCCCACGTCAATCCCGAGTTCTGCATGAGGAAGACATAGTCTGCGCTTTCCACCACATACAGATGAGCCATAACCATCAGCCGCGCTGGCTCATGGACGATGCGGTCGATGGCATAATCGGGCTTGGCGCTCTCACTCATCTGGTATCTCCCGTTGCGACGACTCGTCTTGCTTGGGGTAGCGCCGAAGAAATCGCCAGAGCAGAACGATCCCTGTCAACAGAATCACTCCTCCAACAAGGACGAGCGAGAAGCCCAAGTGGTGGCCTGGCACGCGGTCTGTGATGACCAATGATCCGAACACCAGCGCACCCGTAGGCGTTGAGTCGAGGCAAGGTCACCAACCATCCCGTAATCGCTAGGGCGCCGCCCCAGATGAGACCAATGAACAGGACAACGTGTTCACCAGCCCACAGCGCACAAGAAGGAGTTGTGCCTTTGGACAGCCAGAACATGAACAGGAATGCTCCCATTCCAATCACTGTGGTTGCAGCTAGGACACCCGTCAACCTGCCCTTGGCTCTCTTCCTCGGTTCACGGAATGGAACATGCCCAATCCGGGGGAGGATGAGCTTGTGTCCGATCTCGCGGAAGCTTGGTATGAGAGCGGCGATCCAAATCGCGGAGAGGGCTGGAAAATCGACCAGAATGGCCAAACCAAACACTAAGAACATCGACCCGATGCCGATGTCCCACATACCGTGCTCGAAGGTGCGAAGCCACATCTTCTTCTCGATTTCACGCAATGCAAGCCGACTAGACATCAGATCCTCCGTACTCGCCTGCTGAGATCCTGGGCATCGTGCGCAGGAAGTGAAGGAAGATGGGAATGCCGATACTGAAACTGATCAGGCTTCCAATGCCATAGGAGAGAGCGGCAGCTGGAGGCCAGAAGAGGGGCCAACCAACGACAATGTGCAGGAATTCGGCAATCACGAAGAAGCTTCCGTGAAGCAACAACCGAGGATAGTTATGATAGTAGGCCAATCCTCCAATGGGAATCATGATGACGGCGGTGATGATGGCCCACGCCGAAAGGGCACTTGTCTTGCCGAAGATGGAGAAGCCGAGGCGAGCCGAGAGCGTCGTCAGCAGGACGAGTATGAGCGTTGCTGCAACACATACGATCATCAGAAGCCTTAAGTTGCGAGTGCTGCGAACACGTTTCGAGCCAAACTTCACGCGCCCGATTCGAGGCTGTACCTCTCTTCGCCGCATCCAACCTATGAATCCAAGGCCTCCGAACTGTACTGAGGACAAGGATGCGAGCCGAAGCCAATCAGGTGTTTCCCACAAGCTGACAAGTGATGAAACACAGGCCCCCAGAAGCATGAATCCGAACAAGATATCCAGCAGACCGTCCTTGGTTGTCATACGCCAGGAGTGTCTCTCGATGTCATTCAGCCGTATTGAAGTCAATGAATCCTCCCCAATCAATATGACGCAATGAACTTTGCGTCGCAAAGTAGCGGCACTATACCCCCCCCTCCATGGGCTGTCAAGATGATCCATGCTCTCGTTCGTGTTCCTTCGGCCTCTCTTGCGTCGAGTATCGTGAGAGATTCACTGGCTGTTGCGTAGGACACGTGGATTCGAGTCGTTGACGAGGATGACGCAGGCGATGACTCACGTAAGGTCTATCAAGAGGACAAGGGCCGTCGCGGCAAGATCGCCAATACTCTGGCTGTACACAGCCTGAATCCGCCCGCGCTTCAAGCACACATGGATCTGTACATGGCCATTATGTTTGGCCGTCAGGGCTCTGTCACGAAGAACGAGAAATGATTGCCGTCGTGGTCTCATCGGCTGATCAGTGGCCCTCCCGCATTTCGCACCCCGCGGCTGCGCTGAACCACTACTGGAAAGACGATGAGAGACTGACAACCTTCATTGATGATTGCCGTACGATCGAGCTGTCTCCCTAGATGAGGGCAATCCTTGGACACGCTGATAAATCGACATCGAGTCCCCATGCCAGGGTTGAAGCAGATGTGCAACGGTTGCGCGATTGCGATCTGTCGGATGAGGACATCTTGACCATCCATCTCATTGCCAGCTACCTCAACTTCGTCAACCGCATTGCCCTGGGATTGGGTGTCGCGTGTATATCTGATGAGGTCGAAGGATATCAAACCTAGCGATGGAAGAGACAGTGTGGGCCTCGCCCCTCCGCGAGACCCACGCTGATGTTTGTTGTCTCCCCCCGGAGCCGATTGCGTCAGCCGCCAGCTTGCTACTTGTCTTTCTTACCTTTGTCCTGCCCGTTGCCGGGGTTATCATCCTTGTTCCCGTTGCTTGCGCCGTGTTCGTTGGACTCTTCTTCAGGCTCTTCATTGCCTGAGACATTCTCATTCTGCTCTTGATCCCGGTATTCACCTTCGCCCGTGATGTCATGAGCGAGCGTTCCCCATGCAGAGGGCTCTCCCTCTTCTGGAATCGAGGCTGCAAGCGCATCCAACTGCGCTAGAATCTCATCCATGGAGAGGCCATCCCTCAACCCCTTCTTTGTAATCTGCACGAGAATGCCAGGAGGTACGCCACCAGCAACTAGACTCGATACCTGATCTAGCACTTCGTCGGATGCGCCAGCTTTGCCAATAGCAGTAAGGGTTCCTGCTGGCGTCGCGAGGGCATTCAGAAGGTTGGTTAGCTCCGCAATCGGATCATCCTCGGGCGTAAGTGCTCCGGAGATGAGTTCAGCAAGAATCGTCTCAATGGCAGCGGCTGCATTCGTGAGTTCTTCTGGATCCACGAGAGAGGTCCATTGAACCAGCTCGAGCATAGCCACGGCCTGTTCTGGAGTTAGAACACCCAACGTCACCGCGTTCTCGAAATCGGTTTTGAGAATCTCTTGGTCTGCAGGCAGAGCGATGAGGTTGGCATCGATCATATCAAACACTGGCTGCAAGACTATAGAAGGGGTCTGTACGTCTACAGGTAGGGGATCGATTGGATCAATGAGAACATCTTGAGCGGCTCCGACAAACGCGAGTGTCAGAAACATGCCCATCGTCAAGAACAATGCAAAAAGCACCTTCGGTAGTCCGGCCATCTTGGGTCCTCCCGTAGATCCGTGACTTTGCGTCCCCGGCTTTCGCCGAGTTTGCCGTTTCGTTTTGGTTCGTAACGATTATACATCATCTGAGTGGTGCGCAGCTCTATCTGCTGCAATACGCACGGGAAGAGCCATCTCGCGAGGGTTTCGTTCTTGCTTATCTTCGTTCCATCTTGGGCTAGAATAGAGGACCGATCGCGACCGGCGAAAGAAGCGCCGGTTTCTTGCGACGCTACCAAGATTCCAGGAACAGGGAGCAGACAGCGTGTCACATTTCACCTATCGCAGCATCGAGGAAGTCCTGTCCGCTGTCTCTGAAGGGAAGGATTCCCTAGACCTGCGAGGCGTTCGCTCGATGGATCCATATGCTCTTCTCTTGCTCGATCTTCTCCTTGCTGGGGAGGTGGGAGCCTCACTCTCCGTTCGATGGCCTGAGTCAGACGGTCTTCGTACATGGATGCAGAAGATGGGCTTCTTTGATGATATCGGCGTTCATCTGAGGGCTAGCAGCCGAGTCACACAGGATCGCAAGCCGCTTCAACCGCTGACTCGTATTGAGGATGAGGTGGGGATCGGGCATGTCGTGGATGCGTTCGAGCAGAGGCTGCGAGAGGCGTATCCCGTTTCGGAATCCTCCCGCAGGACGCTGGTCTCGATCATGATTGAGATGTTTCAGAACATCCCTCATCACAGCAACGCGACGGGAGAAATTGCGGATGCACACGGGATTGCTGCGATGCAGGATGATGATGACGCCATCGTTCTGGCTATCGCCGATCGGGGAATCGGAATTCGGAGGAGCTTGGAACTCCGAGATGGATTGTCTGGTTTGTCGGACGAGGAAGCCTTGTATCAAGTGGTTGTCGTCGGGAAGAGTCGGCATGTCGACCCCGGGCACGGGGGAGAATTGCAGAAGATCACGAAGCTTGCTCGCCTGTGGGGCGGGGAGTTTGTCGTGCGTAGCGGCGCCTCGCTCTACGTCGCCCATGAGACAGACGAAACCTTTCATGATGTAGTTCCTTTCCCAGGCGTGCAGATGTGCCTTCGCCTTCCGCGAACGCTGTTCGAGGAGCGGCCGGTTGAATTTGAAGAGGGGAATGCGTTCAATGAAGGCAATGAATCAGCAGAGTTTTAGGATCTCACAGTTCGGCACTCGGGTTGGCACGAGGCTGGAGGGTGCGGCTGCCCGACCCCATCTTGTTGAGGCGGTTGAAGCCCTCCCCGCAGAAGGGCAGTTGATCATTTCCCTCGAAGGCATCGATGTGCTCAGCGGATCCTTTGCGGATGAGGTCATCGGTAAGGTATATCAGGATCTCGTGAACGGCCGCTACCAAGATCGAACCATGCTCGTTCAGACACCATCGATGGACTTGGCTGACGACCTGTCTCACAAACTCGAACGGCGCAGGTTGGCCATGCTCTGTCTTTCAAAGGGAGCGTGGCATCTCATTGGTTCCCACACACCAAGTTTGACGGAAACGCTCGGGTTGATCATCAACAAGGACCAGACAACGACCAAGGAACTTGCCTCTGAACTTGGCCTACAGATGAATGCATGCGTCAATCGCGTGGCACGATTGGCCAAACTTCACCTGATTCGGAGGGAACAAATCGGCATGAGCGGGCCCCAGGCCATTTACTCTCTTCACTCGATTCTGTCTAGTTGACGTTTGGCGGAATATTCGTACACTTTACGCTGTGTGCGAGATATGAACCAAGAGATTCGAGAACCGATCGATGCGCTCGTGATCTACCGCCGCGGGGCCCCGCACCCCCTCCTTCGGGCATTCCGATGGAACCAGCATCGATATGACGTTACGCAGATCAATTTGGTTCACTCAAAACGCGTAGGAGAAACCGTATACCTCTGTTACGCCGTCAGTTGCGGAAGTGATCATTTTGATATCCGCTTCAATACCTCGCGCAACCAATGGCAACTGGAGACCATGGATACGTCACGCTAATCACAAGACACCTTCTGAGACTGAGAGACTTCATCTATGTCGGGCAGTCGCAGGAGGAGGACTTCCTGACTGTGCGCCGGGAGTGTGGTTCGCGATATTCACAGAATATTCACAAGTTTCAGTCTTGATTGAACACATTGATCGCCGTATACTCCGTGCTCGTGTCTGAAGGAGATCCCATGAACATTGATAACAATCAACTCCGTCAATATATTGAAAACACGGCGGATTTGATGGAAGAACACGGGCTCCCGCGCATGGCGGGCCGCGTAATCGGTGCGCTTATGATCTGCACGCCTCCCTATTTGTCTCACGATGAACTGGCGGAGCAACTTCAAGCCAGCAAGGGATCGATCAGCATGACGACGCAGCTTCTGACAAGGGTCGGCATCTTGGAGAGGATCAGCTTGCCCGGGCATCGGAAGCATCACTACCAATTACGCTCGCGTCTGTGGCAAGACTTGCTGTCGACGAGTTCTGAGCACATCCAACAGCACCGTAGGCTGGCTGACGATGGACTGCATCTTCTCAAGGATGAACCGGCCGAGGCAAAATTGAGACTCATTGAGTTACAGGTCTTCTCGGACTTCATTCTAGAGTTGCTTCCGGAAATGGCGGATCGGTGGGAGCGTCGGCGCCCAGAGTTGATGGAAGAACGATTGGCCCAACTGGCCTAAGAATTCGAGGAAAGGAAACCCCATGAAAATAAGACTAGGAATACTGTGCCTGATCGGGGTGGTGCTGCTCGGATGGAGCGCCATGACCGTTGGGCAAGACGTGCCTCCAGTGATTCGACTGCTCCTGATCGATGAGACGAAGACATTCACATCAACGATGAAAGTAGCTGGGACGATCGGAGCGTTGCGCCAGATGGGATTGTTTGAAGTTTCCGTGCGCCTCGCAGAGGGGTTTGACGATTACGCTGATCCGCTGGCAGGAACAGCTCCTGAAAAGGATCAAGAGCCATATGACCTCGTCCTCATCTTGCCCCGCGGATTGGATACCCAATCGGGTGTCAGCATCTGGTTGGTGAGCGACTGGCTCACCTCGCTATCTCCATTCGTGCGCGGTGCCATTGATCTTGTTTCCAATGTTGTCGATCAGGTGTTTGCAGGCTCGGGCCAGACCATCGATGTTTCAGAAGACCTGTGGCCTGATTTCCTGTGGGCCGATTATGCTAAGAAGGGATGGGTTCAATGAAGAAGATAACGAAGTTTGCTGTAGACCACCCCATTTGGACGGTTCTTATCACGCTGACGCTGGCATTGGGATTCGCTTTCCCAATGCAGTACATGCAGCAAGAGACAGACTTCCGAGAATTCCTAGACGACGATGATCCCATTATTGTCCTGCTTGATGAAGCCGAGGCGAAGTACGGAAGAACCTTGGGCATCATGATCATGCTGTACAACGAAGAGGGCATCTTCAACGACGCAACGCTCAGCAAGATCGGAGAGATGGCGGATGCCTTTGACAGGCTTCCCGGTGTCAAAAGTGTCTCTACGCCGCTCAACTCTCAGACGATCGTCGGCACAGAGGCTTCCATCAGCGTGACGAAGGCGGCACCTGGAGGCGTTGCACCGAAGACTCCTGAGGAAATGGAGATCTTCAAGTCCCGTGTGTTGGGCGATGAGAACCTTGTTGGGAGCGTGATCAGTGAGAATGCGCAAGCTGCCCTCATCAACCTTGAGCTGGAAGTCGGTGTGGACGAATACGCCCTCACCCCGCTGATTGTTGACATTGTTGATGCCTATCAAGGCGGCAGCGACGAGATGTACATCTATGGCGATGCCTACTTCGACGCTGTCATGGGCGAGGAAATGGAAAACGACATTGGGCTGCTCTTCCCGCTTGCTATTCTTCTCATGGTGGCCTTGCTGTTCATGAGCTTCCTGACGATTCGGGGGATCGTGCTGCCGATTGCTGTGGTCCTCTTGTCTGTGATCGTGGCCATGGGGGCGATGGTTCTCTTGGGGTTCCCGATGACGACCATGTCGTTCATTGCGCCCATTCTGTTGTTGGCCATTGGCATTGCTGACGCCATTCACGTGCTGAATCGATATAATGAGGAGATTGCCAAGGGAACGCCCAAACGGCAGGCCATCATCAATACGATGGATGAAATGAAGGGCCCTGTCGTCATGACGTCTCTGACGACAGCCATTGGATTCTTGTCCTTGCTCACAGCATTCATGGTTCCGCAACGGCACTTCGGTATCGTGACAGCCATTGGCGTTCTTGCAGCCATGGTCTTCTCCTTGGTGCTTATACCTGCGGTCATGTCGTTGCTCAAGAAGCCGCGAGTTCGCGATCTGAGCAAGGGGCTTGGACCACTGACCCGCGTCCTGGTTGGATTCGAGAAGGTGATTGCCGGGCATCGAAAGACAGTCTTGATCGTCGCCGTCCTCATCTTCGGGGTCATGCTCGCTGGCATACCCAGACTCCGTGTTGAAACCTCGAACGAGGAGTTCCTCGGCAAAGATCACGCAGCTGTCCAGGTGCTTGAGTTCACATCGGAATACTTCTCTGGCGACATGAGCATCATGGTGGAATTTGACACAGGGCGTAGCAATGGGATCAAGGATCCTGCTGTGCTCAACGCCATGCTTGATCTGGAGGAATTTCTGCTTGAGAACGGCGTAGGCAAGACATTCTCCCTGACCACACTGGTGCGACAGATGAATGAGCGATTCCATGCGGACGATCCGGCATTCTATGTTATCCCCGACCAGCAGAACATGATCTCACAGCTTCTTCTCCTGTTCACGATGTCAGGCGGAACCCTTGGAGATATGGCCTTAGGCGACTTCAGTGCGGGGACCGTAACAGGGCTGTACAAGATGGGGTCCTCGGCAAACGTATCACGTCTCGCTCGCACAGTCCAAGCCTATCTCGATGAGAACTTCCCTGAGAATGGAGATCTGACCGTGCGTATGATTGGTGGAACGGTGCTGATGGACCGCATGTTCACGCAGATGACGCGCAGTCAGTTGATTGGATTGGCTTCAACGATTGCTGCGGTTACGGCCTTGGTCATGATTCTAATGGGCTCTGTCGTCGCGGGCCTCATTGCCGCCATCCCATTGATCCTCACAGTTACAGTGAGCATGGGCATCATGGCCTACACAGGACAGCCACTCGACATCATGACCTTGATGGTCTCTGTGGTCGCTGTTGGAATCGGTGTCGATTACTCGATCCATTTCATTTCACGCTTCCGCGGGGAGTATCGCCAAGATGGAAACGCTGAGCGTGCGCTACAAAAGACGATCCAAACGACGGGACGTGGGATTACCTACAACGCACTCACTGTGGCGCTGGGGTTCTTTATCCTGATCTTCGCCTCGTTCAAGGGCATCCGAACCTTTGGATGGCAGATTGCCTTGACGATGGGCGTAAGCGCACTGTCAGCGATCTCCATCATCCCGGCGATCCTCGTGCAGTGGACGCCCAAGTTCCTTTCCAGGTTCCCGTGGAAGCGAGAAGTACAAGAAACCAATGATCAATAGTGGAGTACTTGCCTTAAGGAGGCATGCAATGTTCAAAACCATCGCAAGACTCGGATT
>SPBW01000213.1 GCA_004525685.1 Candidatus Atribacteria bacterium | reverse complement strand
TCATCAAGAGAGTTCCTGCGCCGCTCCTCGCTACGAGAGGGGACGTAGTACACAGCCCCCTCGACTTCAATCCTCGATGGCCCGGATGTGGAATGCCCCTGGTACGAGGAATGTCAAAAGACAAGATCTGACCCCAAGGACGAGGAATGTCAAAAGACAAGATCTGACCCCAAGGAATGCCGTCGAAGGCCGTGGTGAAGAAGGCGTAACTATACCACAGAGTCGTTCGAAAAACAGGGTAGGCAGGGGGTAGAGGTGACGCAGATCGCCTCTCGCAGGCAATGGACACCTGCGAGAGACACGTGGTACTTGTTCTATAGAACCTGAATCGTTGATTGAGCGACGGCCATGCTGCCGTTGTCATCAATGACGTACAAGGTTATGGTAAAAACCCCAGCCTGCGCATACGCATGGGAGTAGGTTCCGCTTGATGACGGGCTGCCTGCCTGGAACGACCCATCTCCGTAATCCCACGCTACGTGCACGATGCCGCCATCAGTACTCGGATCAACTGAGTGATCCGTAACAACCAACGCTTCTCCAACACCGAGCACGGACTGCTGCAGCGAGAACGCTGCCTCGGGAGCGGCATTGAAGATCTCGATCGCTAGCAAGGCGACGGAAACAGCACCATCATTGTCAGTGACAGTCAGCGCAACCTCGAAAACGCCAGCCTCAGCGTAAACATGCGCTGGATCGTCTTCGTTTGACGTTGTGCCATCGCCGAAGTCGTACAGCCAGGAGACGATCTCTCCATCCGTGTCATAGGCACTCGACTCGAAATGGATGACATCGCCTTCTGTAACAGCATGCGGGCTCGCAGTGAGGTCGGCAACAGGAGATTGATTGAGGACGATCAACTGGAACGGT
Organism: Candidatus Atribacteria bacterium; assembly: GCA_004525685.1. GTDB lineage: Bacteria > Bipolaricaulota > Bipolaricaulia > UBA7950 > UBA9294 > SPBW01. Next base: position 2,710 of record SPBW01000213.1, on the reverse strand, counting down.
TCCGAAAGGACAGCGTTTCCGAGATCATCGGATGCTTGTACTCGAACGAAGTATGTTCCCTCATCACCATAGGCATGATCCCAAGCCGCCGCCGTTGAGCTCTCATCAAACTCTCCATCGCCATCCAGATCCCACTCATACAACGCAATACTACGATCCTCAGCATGCGATACGGTTGCCGCGAACAGCACGTCTTCAAGTGTAAAGACACTGTCGTGTACTGAGCCTAGTACGACAGTCATCGACGGTGTCTGTTCGCTTGGAACGACCTCTCCAAGTGTTGCCAAATAATACGAGGGGGTCTGCACAGGAATCTCTCCCAGAACAAGGGCTTCAGCCTCTCCGCCCACTTCAACGTTGATGGTTTCAAGAACCGTGCTCGCTTCGCTGTTGGCATGATCAAGACTCAGTCGAGGGCCTGCCCAAGCAGTCCCCGTCGTCATTGCTATAAGTAGAATGAGAAGAATGAAGCGTTTCATGTCCATTACCTGTCTCCTTACCACGATGACAGTATCGGCTTGAAGTATGGGGTTACAGCGGCTTGCATGTGGTGGTGGTGTGAAGGCGTCCGCGCTCGTTTCTGAAGCAATCTCAGCCAAGCGTTACCGGCCGAGGCAGATAGGAGGGGTTCTCTCACTTGGTCTTGATGGCGCTATTCAACCACCCATTGCCAGCCGAGGGTGAAGGCGGGCTGGCCGGTCATGGGGGCTTCGACCGAAAGCGACAGGGTGAGGTGCTCGGTAATGGGGAGGCTGAGTTCGGCGTCGATTTCTTCCAGGTCAAACAGGTTGTCCGTGCCGAAGAAGAAGACGAGGCTGGCTTCACCATCTGCTCCGCAACAGCAGCTGGCGAGCGGCCAGACCAACCCCAGCAATGATCGATACGGTGATTTGACGAGCGCCAAGACGCTGGGATCAAGCGCGACGAGCATCCGCAGTTGAATCTCACCCAGTGCGCATCGCATGCCCATGCCGTAGAACAAGAGTTCCGACAAGGTGTGGGTGGCGGTGTCCCATTCCAGTCCGGCATAGAAGTCAAAGCAGTCGGGATTCTCTAGGTTGAGACTTGGTGAAAGCGTGATCGTTTTCTCATCTGCCATGAATGTGAGGAAGCTGCTCAAGCTGATGGCAAAAGGCAGGGCGCCGACATGCGGTGTACTTAGGTTCAGTTCACTGAATCCAGCCGCGTCGAAACTGATGCGTGCATCCATCGTTGTGTCGCAATTGTCGAGCGGCAGGCTGAAGCGTGCTTCGGCACAGGTAAACGGCAGGGTGCATGATGTTGTCTGAATGCGACCGTAGAGATCCACGTTGAAGCCAACGGTCAACGACCGAATGACGCTGGCGCCCGTCGCGGTCAATGTCAGCTGTGCTCCCACGGCACCAGGTTCGAGCACAGTGCTGACTGTCAGTTCGGCATCGAGCAGCGGTGCGCTCAACGAAAACGCTGCTGCAGCGAATGAGGAAGTTGACACATCGAAGGTTGTGCTTCCGGACAAGGCAAGCGCATCGAGAGAGACCGCTGTCGCCAGCGTCTGTTCACCTAGCTCATCGGCAGTCAGTGTCATCCCAAGTGTTGGTGCTTTGTCCCAGGCGGCTTCTGCCGTGATCGTCGTGTTGAGGGTCATCGCACCAGTGGCTGTGTCCATGCCGATGGTGCCATCGAAGCTGCCTGTGAGTGTTGGGGTAGCGCTGCCAATCAGCGCTGCCACCGTGAGCATCAGCGAAACGAGCAGCGTCGCCTTCACCGGTCCTCGGTTGGAGGCTCAGCGACCTCTGGCATCGTTCCGCTGTCGGGAAGTTGGATCCGTACCGTTGCAGCATCTTCGCCGCCATTCCCGTCGCTCACGGTGTAACTGAATGTCACGGTGCCCCCCAGATACGGTTGGCAGTACATGCCGATGAACCACACCGACTGTCCATCAGGATCAATCCACACTTCGCCACATGGTGAGGACGTACTCACGTCAATGACAGTCAGTTCGTCGTCATCGGCGTCAGAGTCGTTTGCCAACACCTCAATCTCTGTCGAGATCTCAAAGTCATCCATCTCCACCACATCGGCAACGGCAATGGGATCGTGATTGACGAACTCGACAGTCACAGTGAAGGTACACGTCTCCGTACGTGTGTCGTCAGTCACCTCACACATCACTTCAGTGTCACCGACATCGAAGAAGGAACCCGACGCAGGATCGAAGGTGACGGACACACCGCATCCTCCGGTGACAGGATCGGCAAACGACACCTTGGTCCCACTGGGATTGCTGGTGGCTGCATACTTGTCGGTACACGCCAACTGCCATGCTTCGGCCACGGTGATGCCGAAGTTGGCAGGGGCGATGTTGCCGTGGATGTCTTCGGCGACGTAGCCAACCGACGTTTTGCCTAGTGGGAACAACGAGCCTGGCACATGCGAGCCCACCAGGCTGGCAATACCGCAGTTGTCGCTGGCTGTCGGCTCAATCCACGATACCGCCATCTCCGTGACGCCGGCAGGGACCTCGATGCAGATATCGCTGGGCATGCCAGCAATGACGGGAAGCTCGTCGTCAATCACCGTAACCGTGAACGCGTAATCAGTCGTATTCCCTGACAGATCGGTGGCCGTGTAGGTCACCGTGGTGACGCCTACAGGGAAAGCATCGCCAGAGGTATGGGTGCATACGAGGCTCAAGATACCGATGTTGTCGGTGACATCGTCACCAATC
>SPBW01000224.1 GCA_004525685.1 Candidatus Atribacteria bacterium | reverse complement strand
GCCTCGGCAAGCTTGGCAATCACGCCATCGCGCACGTCGCGCGTCAGACACTCCTGTTGGCTTCGATTCACTTTCCACTCCTCTCTTGCCGCATTGGAGTTGAGTGGTCATCCTTCGCGAGTTCGGTTCATTACAGAGATGGAACAGACTCTCTAGATGGACCTATTCCAGGAACTAGGCAAGAGGACTGAATCCAGTCCCTCTATGCACGATAGAAGCGCTGCCCCTGGCGATTCCCAGTTTCGCGCCTTCGTCTCACGAAACTCACAAGCAACTGAGGAAGGCATCAGTTGCCAAGGTCATGCCCCCAGAGCAAATACCTATTACTGAAGCGCGGCCTCTACGGCTTTGGCGGCATGGATGGCGGTTGTGTCGAGTAGCATGACGTCGGTATCCGACTGGCGCACCAGCATGCCAATCTCGGTGCAGCCAAGGATCACGGCTTCTGCTCCTTGAGCGGCTAGCTCGTCAATGATGCGCAGATACTCGGCGCGTGAAGCGTCGTTCTGATTTCCGAGAATGAGTTCTTGATAGATGACGTTGTGGACGATTTGCCGATCTTCGGCATTGGGGATGATGACATGGATTCCATGCTTGTCCTGCAAGCGACCTCTGTAGAAGTCCTGCTCCATGGTGAAGGCAGTGCCCAGCAAGCCGACGGTCTTGATACCGCGTTGAATGAGTACATCGGCTGTGGCATCAGCGATATGGAGGATGGGGATGTCGATAGCGGCTTCAATCTGTGGTGCCACCTTGTGCATGGTATTGGCGCAGATAAGCAGGAAGTCGGCGCCCGCGGCTTCAATGCTTTGAGCAGCTTCAGCAAGAAGCCGTCCCGTCTCGTCCCAATCGCCTTTGTGTTGCAGCTTGGCAATGGGATCGAAATCCACGCTGACCATGGCGATCTTGGCTGAATGCAAGTCGCCGAGCGCCTTCTTGACACCCTCATTAATGGCACGATAGTAGCCAACCGTGCTTTCCCAACTCATCCCGCCCAACAGACCAATCGTCTTCATGGTTCCCCCTGCCTGATCTCGAACTGCAGTTGGAATGATAAGGGATTGAGGCAAGAGTGTGGTGAGCTGATGCCGTCATGGCGACACCGGCACACAAAATGTCAAAAGGCAAGATCTAACCCCAAAGACGATACAAGGCCTGTCCCCGAGAACGGTGAGTACGGTCAAACGATGGGCGAATTCGCTTTGCTCAGCCACTTGTTGTGCGATCGCGGCAGTACGATCCTCGCTTCGGTCATCGACCAGAATGGCGCGGAACTCGCCGGGGGAGTCCTGACCAAGCACTGTCGACAGCGTCTCGCCGATGACGTCTTCTTCATTGCGTGCTGGAACCACCGCAACAACAGAGATGGCTTGCTGGTGTTCGATGGGCTGTTGGGCTGTTGGGCTGGTCGGAGCTTCAGCTGCGGCAGCCAGAAACCGCCACGACCCACAAGCAATACGATCCAAATCGCCAAACCTAAGCAACCAATCGCCCACACCACACTCATACCAGCCTCCCAGCGCGAAGCGTACAGGGAGTATAGGGCAATTCACGAGATCATAGGCGAACTATCTACTGGAAGGCTTCAATTCGGGGGCGCGCCCATTCTGAGAATTGGGCATGCAACACGTTTCACAGTTGCTCAATGCACTATACAAGGTGTGCCCGAGGACGCGCCATTGGGATTGGTGTCTATTAGCGCAGCTCCAGGCAATATGTATGCCCGCTACCAAAAGTGAAGTCCGGCCTGAGTCGAGTAGGTATAGGACAGACGGCCCACGACGCGAGGTCTCCTTCCTCTTTGATTGCCAGAGCCGCGGCAAGTGTTACCAACTTGGGCCCAAAAGGGAAGAGTATCAATGAGCCCCCTGAACGACGAGCCTCTGAGGCAAGGGCTTTCGAGATAGCTAGCACATGCTCTAGGTCATCCAACATGGTTCTCTCCTCTTTCCAAGCTCGGAGTGTGTCTCTTGAATCTGAGTTACGTAGAGATAGGAGTCTCTTCACAACGACCTGGTTAGCTTCTCGCGCTTTGTGCAGAAAATCCGGGCGGGTCTCTGGCTGGGTGTAAAGGATCTTCCCAGTCTCCGGCTCCGATTCTTGCAGGGCGACTGCCAACCTCTCTCCGTCATGGCCTGCCAATATCAGGCCATGCGAGTGTCCATCGAGTGCGATTGAAGAAAGACTGCCGATTGGCACGAAGAGGACATCCTTCCATCCAGAGAATCCGGGTTCCTCAAAGCTGTAATACTGCGGTGTTGTGTAGCAGACGAAGAGTGGCGCTTGACTACTTGCGTTGCGCGTCGCAATGCTCACAAGAGCGAGGAGATGCACTTCTGTCATGCAAGTGAAGTCAACGACAATAGGAAGACCTTTTGCTCTGTCTTGGATGCTGACAAGTCCCTTGTGAAGGAGGCTGAATGCGTGTGCATTGGGGACTGGCTCCTCATGAAGCTTCTCACGGGACATCAGAGACACAATCCGTTCGTGCTTCGTAACCCCTCCCATAGACACACTCCTGTCCTGAAATCGCGGGTACGTGAATACGAAGAGGTGATCGGGACTGCAGCCAAGGCGGCGCAAAGCCCCAATGCTAGCGATACTCCGATCCTCACTACTCGCCACAATCACGTGGACATACGGGCGACCCGCCAGGGTTTCCCGTAACTCGGAAATGTTCATGAGATGGGTGTTCTTCATGACTTACTCGCTTCGTCCAATCGTCGCTTCCAAACCGTGAGTTTGTTGCTGAACTGATTGAGTTCCTTGTCTAGAGCAGATGCTTCGCAATAGCAGATAGAAGATCGAGATTTAAGTGCTGCTGCAGGGATTGAATCGATCAGTTCCGCATTATCTAGGAGGAAGACCATTCTTCGGCGAAGTTTGGATTTGGATGCGCCAGCTGTTGGTTTGGCGATGACCAGCCCTGCTGAGAAGAACGCGAAGAAATCGTCTGAAGTGCCGTCTAGATGAGCAACTAGCAAGCTGGCACTCCCGATCGCGTTAACAACGTCTGGATCATCTTTGCTTAGTGAAGCAGACGAGGGATCATACGTCTCGAAGACCATTCCATTTCTATGTGCCATTGCTTCGACTTTGCGAGCGCTTGCTGATACTGCACCCTCTGCGCTCAGAAACACACAAACTGAAGGATCAGGAGGCGGAACGCGATGAACTGGTCTTGGTCGATGCCTTTGGTCCCCCAAGTCACTCCAGATGTGTTCCATCAGAAAGTGCCAATCGCTATCACTTCCGTAGAATGCAGATTGAAGATCAGTCATCCAATCGGGAAGATTGCCCATGGCCTTCTGATCT
>SPBW01000028.1 GCA_004525685.1 Candidatus Atribacteria bacterium | reverse complement strand
TGACGCCTGCGCCCCACGTTTCGTTGTAGCTAGCGCGCCCGCGATCACTGCTTGTGCAATCGCCTCTTCGAGAGGCTGGCTTTCGAGAGCCCAGGCCAGTGCGCCGTTGAATGCGTCGCCAGCTGCCGTCGTGTCGATGACCTGCACTTGTGGTGCTGAGAAGTGGGCCATCGTTCCATCGCTTGAGAACCAGATGGCACCTTGCTCACCCAGCGTACAGATGACGTTCTTCACGCCCCGATCGAGCAACTGAAATGCGCCATCTTCCACGGAGTCCTTTCCAGAGATCAGACACAATTCATGCTCGTTGGGCGTCAGGATGTCGATTCGCTCCAACGGCAGGTGCGATAGAACTTGCGCGGGAGCTGGATCAAGAATCACCGTCGGGCCCTGATCAGGAAGGCGTCTCAACAGCTCGGCAATCGTCTCTATGGGGATCTCCAATTGCAGCAACAGCAAGTCGGCTCTCAAGATGTCCTTCAGATGCCGCTCAACGTAGGCACGATCGACGCGTCCGTTGGCTCCTGCTGCCAGGACAATGGCATTCTCGCCTTCAGCGTTCACCCAAATGGAGGCCAATCCAGAAGCACACTGCGCTTCGCACTCGATCCCATCGACGCTCACGTTGTTGTCGCGCAATCCTGAGAGAAGCGACTCGCCATAAGGATCGTCCCCGACCTTGCCGAACAAACAAACGTTGGCGCCCAGCCGCGCGGCAGCCACGGCCTGGTTGGCGCCCTTGCCGCCCGAGAACGTCGCAATGTCCGTCCCAGTCAGCGTTTCACCGGAAGATGGGAATCGAGACACACGCAGCACGAGGTCGGTGTTGATGCTTCCGAGCACTGCAACAATCATGGAGATCTCACTTCTTGTCACGCACGGCTGCGTTGAGCGTCTCAAGGAAACGCTCACGTGACGCCGCCAGCACCACGTCCGCATTCGGCTCGCGTCCGGATACCCGCAAGTGATCGACGACAGTCGCACCGCGCGTCAGTTCAGATTTCGTTTCGATATCCACCCGAAGATGCTTGGTCACAGTGGCTACATCTGGCTCCAGAGCCACGGCCATGGCGATCGGATCGGGAAGATCGAATCCGTCTTGCTTAAGATAGCTGATGCCAAATTCGCGCAGCGCCTTCTGAATGTCGACACAGAAGGCGGCCAGATCGGACACCGCATGCAGTTCGTCGGCTTCCTCCGTTGTGAAAGTGGCGTGCTTGTGCGAGATATCCCAGCCAACCATTTGGATGGGCAGACCCGATTCAAACACGATCTTGGCGGCGTCGGGGTCAACCCAGATGTTGTATTCGGCTGCAGGAACAATGTTGCCATAGCCAAAGCCGATGCCTCCCATGATCACGCAACGTTCAACGTCTCTTGCGATTGATGGATCCTTCAACAAAGCAGTAGCCACATTGGTCAGCGGTCCCAAAGTCACCAGCGTGATTTCGCCTGCGAACTGATGAATGGTATCGATTAGTACATCCACGGCATGTCCCTGTGCAGGCTGACGGCCACCAAGCGGCAATCCAATGTCGCCCATGCCATCTTCGCCGTGACAGAATTGCGCGGTTTCCAAGGGCCGCAGCATCGGCTTATCAATGCCCACATACACAGGCGTCGACTTGCCGCAGCGTTCAACGGTGTACAGTGCATTCTGAACGCCGTGACCTAGCGGCACGTTGCCGGCAACGACTGTGATGGCGTCGACCTGAACATCGGGATGTAGAAGCGCCATCACCAACGCGACGGCGTCGTCTGAAGCTGTATCGGTATCAATAATGAAGTGTCTCACGGCTTCCTCCTTGCCAGGCCATTCTTACCGTATCCATGGCCTATGCCAAGCGGGCTACTCCCACTCGATGGTCCCGGGTGGCTTGCTGGTGATGTCGTAGACGACGCGCCCTACTTCTGGTATCTCTCGCGTAATACGCTGGGCGGCACGATCGAGCACGTCGTAGGGCAGGCGCGCCCAATCTGCTGTCATGGCATCAACACTGGTCACAGCGCGCAAGGCGATCACCTGTCCGTAGCGGCGCTCGTCGCCAGCCACACCGACAGATTGAATCGGCGTCAGTACAGCCAGCGCTTGCCACGCCTGGTGATAGGCACCCAATTCCCGTAGCGTGGTAATGAAGATGTCATCGGCTCGCCGCACGATGTCGACACGCTCGCGCGTTACTTCTCCCAGAATGCGAACTGCCAGCCCGGGGCCAGGGAACGGATGCCGCAGACGAATCTCATCAGGCAAGCCCAGCAGTTGGGCCACATCCCGCACTTCGTCCTTGAACAGGGTTCGGAACGGCTCAAGCAGCTCAAATCCCAGTTCCGCAGGGAGTCCCCCCACATTGTGATGCGACTTGATGTTGGCTGTGCCTTCTCCGCCAGCAGACTCAATAACGTCGGGATACAAGGTCCCTTGAGCCAAGAATCGAAACGGGCCTTCACGTTTGGCCACGTCTCGAAACACGTTCACGAATTCCCTGCCGATAATCTTCCGCTTCTGTTCTGGATCCGTGACTCCGGCAAGCGCGTCGAAGAAGCGGTCAGCTGCGTCCACAGTTGTCAGATTGACGCCCAATGGGCGAAGTGCCGTCTCGACTTCTTCCCGTTCTCCGGCTCGCAGCAGGCCGTGATCCACAAACACGGCTTCATGCCCCACATCAGCTTTCGCCAGCAACAGAGCCAGCGCTGAGGAGTCCACACCCCCCGACACGCCGAGAAGGACGCCGTCGCTGCCAACATCATCCCGAACCTCTTGAATCAGACGTTCCACGTTGCGCTTCGCTGTCCACTCGCGCGGCACGCCTGCCATGTCAAGGAAATTGGACAGCATCCGTGCGCCATTAGGTGTATGCACAACCTCAGGATGAAATTGCACCCCCACGAAGCGCTCGTCAGAGGATGCCATGGCTGCATGGGGATTGTTGTTTGTAGCGGCAACGGATGTCCATCCATCAGGCAAGCGATGCACTGTCGTTGCATGGCTCATCCACACGGGGAGACTTCCTGTTAAGTCGGCGAACAGTCGGCCGTCGTGACGCACAAGGGCGTCTGCTCCGTACGAACGTGTGCCCGCATCTCTCACGTCCCCACGGAATTGCCGCGCCAACAGCTGCATGCCGTAGCAGATGCCTAGAATGGGAATCCCCAGATCATAGACAGCCGGATCAGGCATCGGCGCCCCCTGCTCGAATACCGACTTGGGACTGCCTGAGAAAATGATGGCCTGCGGCTCTTCCTTCTTGATCCGTTCAATCGTTGCAGAACCAGGCAAGATGACAGAGTAGGCATTGAGTTCGCGGATTCGCCGTGCAATCAGCCGTGAATACTGCGATCCGAAGTCAAGAATGACGACGCTCATGCTCGTCCCTCTGAGAAGACGATAGATCCATCCTCGGGATTCATCGACTCGATCGTAGCCAGCGAAGCGATGGGGACGCCGAAACATTGCAGGACATCGCGCCCGTGGGCGAATGCCTTCTCGATGACGAATCCGAATCCGACCAGCGTGCCGCCAGCCTCGACCACCATGTCGGCCAATGCCGCGCTGGTCAGCCCTTGATAGAGGAAGTCATCCACAATGATGACGCGATCCTGCGAACCCATATAGTCCGAGCTGATGGCCAGTTCGGTCGTCGTGCCTTTGGTGGGCGAAGTGACTGTGCGAACAAGCGGGCGGATCATGGTCGAGGCCTTCCCCTTCTTGGCATACAGCGCGCGAATGCCCAGCCGCCGAGCCAGCTCGTAGGCCACGATGTTACCCGCAGCTTCAGCCGTCAGTACGCAGTTTGCGCCTGCATCAGCGAACTGAATCGCCAGCTGCTCCCCCACCAAGGAAATGAACGCCGGATCGATGCGATGATTGAGGATGCCATCAACGCGTAGAAACTCAGGCCCCAGCACAACAGCTTCACGAGATATCCACTCGCGTATCCTCTCCACCCTTTCCCCCCCGGTCCCGCAATTGAGCAGGTCTCGCTACTTGTAGTTCTCCGTACTGCCCTTGTATGCCACGCCAAGCTGTTCCTCGGTGCGGTCTGTGGCTGGCGGCGGCATCGGCGACAGCGCAGCGATCTCGGCATAGAGCTTGAGGGGCATGTCGAAGTCGGCTGCGGCAAGGGAATCCTCTAGTTGTTCAAGGTTTCGCGCCCCAATGATGGGGGCAGTGATCGCTGGATGTGCGCCAACCCATGCCACAGCCAGCGTGGCAGGCGAGACGCCTTGCTCACGGGCGAGCACTTCGAATCGTTCCGCCGTCTCGTAGTACTGATCGTTTCCGTAGCGCGTGGCATACATCGTATTGTCGACAAGGCGGCCTCCGTCTGGCTTCTTGGAGGACCCGTACTTGCCGGTCAAGAGCCCGCCGCCAAGGGGGCTGTAGGAGATGACGCCCAGGCCTTCAGATTCCGCCAATGGCAGAATCTCCACCTCGACTTGCCGTTTGACGAGGTTGTACATGGGCTGGATACAGACAAAGGCTGGCAGACCTTCACAAGCCGAGATCCCAAGTGACAATGCGATCTGCCAAGCCGCCCAGTTGCTAACTCCCGTGTGAAGGATCTTGCCATCGCGCACCAGTTGATCCAGCGCACGCAAGGTCTCTTCCATGGGCGTATCAGGATCGAAGGTATGAACAAACAGAACATCAAGCCTATCCGTAGCCAGCCGCCCTAGACTGGCCTCCACAGAGGTCAGAATGTTGCGTCGTGACAGCCCTTGATCATTGACGCCTTCACCCATCGGGAAGCCAACCTTGGAGGCGATGACCAATTGGTTGCGTTCGGTCTGGATCAATCGCCCCAAGATCTCTTCAGCAACGCCAGCCGAGTAAACGTTGGCGCAGTCAAAGAAGTTGATTCCGGCTTCACGGCATCGATGGTACATGGCAGCTGACATTGCATCATCAGCCGCCCCACCAAATGACATCGTGCCAAAGCAAAGACTCGATACGCGAATCCCCGTTCTGCCTAGCAATCGCGTCTTCATGATCCCTCCGCTTCGAGCAAGAACTACGGCATGTCTTCGTAGATGACTTCGCCCTCAATCAGCACGCGCTCGACGCGGCTGTGTGCCACATCGAATGGATGTGCTGACAGGATGACAAGATCCGCATCTTTGCCCACGGCGATACTTCCGACACGGTCATCCACGCGCAGAAGTTCAGCCGGTGTCAGTGTGATGGCGCGTAGCGCGTCCTCGTCAGACATGCCCTCATTCACAGCAACAGCAGCGTCTAGACGAATGTGTCGCACTGCCGACATTTGATCTGTCTGAATGGCAATCTTGACGCCCGCCTTGGACAGGATGGCTGCGTTCTTGGTGCTTAGTTCGCGTAGTTCGTACTTGGAGCGAGAGATGAGTACTGGACCTGGAATGCAAGGCACACCTTCTTGCGCCAGAACGTCGGCGATTTTGTAGCCTTCGGTTGCATGAATCAGGATCAGATCGAGATCGAATTCCTTGCCCAGGCGGATGGCAGTCATGATGTCATCGGCGCGGTGGGCATGGATGTGCGCTGGAATCTCGCGCGTCAGAATCTTGGCAAGCCCTTCCAGCTTCAGATCGATCTCGAAGTGTTCCGGCTCTTTCGCATCCTTCACGCCTGCTTTGAAGTCAGCCAGCTTCTGCTCATGCTTGGCCTTCTTGGCCAGATATCCTTGCGCCTTGGTCAACCACTCACGCAGAATCCCGGCGTTTCCCATTCGCGTTGACGGCGTGCGCTTCTGCTCGCCATAGACACGCTTGGGGTTCTCGCCGAGCGCCATCTTCATTCCGCCTGGGAATCGAACCAGCATCTCCTCTATGGTGCGGCCGCGCGTCTTGATGACGGCCGTTTGCCCGCCGACCAGATTGCCCGATCCAGGCCCCGTGCCAATGCAGGTGACGCCAGCTTCTCGCAGATCCTTGAATGCGTTGTCTTCTGGATGAATGGCGTCAATGGCTCGCAGGTGAGGCGTGACGGGATCCGTCATCTCGTTGCCGTCCGAGTGATTCCATCCCACGCCATCGGAGAATATGCCCGTATGGCAATGGGCATCGATCATGCCCGGGATGATGAATCTCCCCGTGACATCGAGAATCTGAGCCCCGGCTGGAACCGTAACATCGGCTCCCACGGCAGTGATCTTCCCGCCTTCGATCAGAATGGTCCCGTTGGTAATGGTTTGCTCGGGGGTAAGAATGGTGGCACCCTTGATTGCTTGCACGCTGTTGCCTCCTCGCACGGCAGAACGGATTCGCGGCAACAAGCCATCTTGATTCAAGCGGCTTGCACCGCCTTAAGAATTTCTGAGCACAAGTATATTGGTTCGGGAAGCGACTCTCCATGGATGACACATCTCGCCGGGGGATCACGCAACCAGCCCAGAGTCACCAGCGCTTTCCCGCATCAACGAACTGAGAGCTCAATCCTTCTCTGCGCTACCACACCATGGGAACGTAACCCGCCTTGATGGCATCGGAGATCGGCTCGCCGACATACTCAATGCTACATCCAAGGCGCGCTAGACGATCCGAAACCGAGTACTTGTCTGAGCAGTACTTTCAAGCCACAGGCACGAGTCCCTCTTCGATCATCGCTCCAACGGCTTCGCCTAAGGCTGGATCCGTCGCGATCTGAGTTTCTGATGGACCGAACAGAAACACCTTCACATCCGACATCCACCCGCGTTTGGCGGCGCTTCGCGCGCACATCAAGCCCATTTCCAGAACACGTGGATCGCCACTGGCGAGGATGACGGCAAGCTTGTCATTCACAGGGACTCCAATCTGTTCACATCATGTCTCCATGCGCAGAATACACCATTTGCATATTTCGCAGTGCCGTCGCATGCTGGGAGGCTAGGAAAGGGAGAGAAGATGGAGAACACAAGCCAGTTTTGCCACGAGCGGGGATTGCCATTTCTCGAAGCTCGCGCGCTCTCAAAAACCTATCAAGTGGGGTCATCCACAGTGCACGCTCTGCGCGAGGTCGATTTTGCAGCCATGCAGGGCGACTTCGTCGTCATCAATGGTCCTTCGGGAAGCGGCAAGACAACATTCCTCAACCTCATCTCAGCCATTGACCGGCCATCAGAAGGTGAAGTGCTGATCCAGGGAGTGTCCACGAATACGCTGTCTGAGCGCCAGCTTGCACAGTTGCGAAAAGACAAGATTGGACTCATCTTCCAGACCTTCAACTTGATCCCGGTTCTATCAGCTGCGGAGAACGCGGAATACCCGTTGCTTCTGCAGAGGCGGCCCAAGATAGAACGAGCCGAGCGCGTTCGCAGCATGCTTGCCGAGGTCGGGCTGGGCGAGCTAGGACGACGCCGTCCCAACGAGTTGTCCGGCGGACAGCGGCAACGCATCGCCATTGCACGTGCCTTGATTACTCGCCCCAAATTGGTGCTTGCCGACGAGCCGACAGCCAATCTCGACTCAGAGACTGGGGCGCAGGTTATGGATTTGATGCGCAAGCTCAATGAAGAGCACTGCGTCGTGCTTCTCGTCGTGACCCATGATCCTGCAGTGACGAAGTACGCGAAGCGTCAGATTCGTATTCACGACGGCCGATTGATTGAGGGCGGTCAGCCATGACCTGGTGGATTCCCTTGCGAAGCCTGCTTCGTAATCGCCGACGCACCCTGCTGTCGGTAGCGATCATCGCACTGGGTACTGCCATTTCTCTCTTTGTGTTCGGCTTCCTTGAGGATTCGCGATTGCAGATTCAGGCCACGACCGTAGACGAGTATGGCAATCTGCAGATTGCCTCGCCCGATCTGTGGGATGACACCACAGAGGACTACAACTACCTGATCACGCCTGAGACCGAAGCGCAGATACGCCAGCTGCTGGGTCGGCGCGACAAAATCACTGGAATCACCTCACAGTTGCAGTTCCCCGGCCTGATCGCGGCGGGAAACCAGACCCAAGTCGTGCGAATCACGTCCCAAGTTCCAGAAAATGACACGCTCAACATCGACGCGTTTGTCATCGCTGGTCGTCCGCTTCGAACCTCAGACGTCGCTTCGGTACTGATGGGGCGTTCGCTTGCCAACCGCCTTGGATTGACTGTCGATGACGTCGTGACCCTCACGCTGACGACCGTCGATGGCGCGTACAACGCGACGCCTCTTCGCATCGTGGGCATCTACCGATTCACATCCGAACAAGTCGAACTCCGTTCGCTGTTCATGCCCGTAGCCTTTGCACAGCGCCTGCTGAACACAAGTGGCGTCGATCGCTTGATCATCAACCTGGAGAGCATCTCTGCCACGAATTCTGAGGCCGCATCCATCCAACGTCTTCTCGACGACGCAGCGTTGTCATTCGAAGTAAGGACTTGGGATGACTTGTCTCCCTTCTACAAACAGCTGTCCGGCTTCTTTGACATCCTGTTTGGCTTTCTCACGCTGGCGGTGTTTATTCTCGTGTTCTTCATCATCCTGCAGGTGCTCACCTTGGCATTCCTAGAGCGCACACGCGAGATCGGCACTATTCGCGCCTTGGGGACAACGCGAGGCGAGGTCCTCGGTCAACTGCTTCTGGAGAGTGGCTGGCTGGCCGTCATAGGAAGTGTGACAGGGGTTCTCCTCGGCTTTGCCCTGAGCCTCGGCTTCAATGCCCTTGGCATCCAGTGGCAGCCACCGGGAACTGTGGAGACAAGTGTCTTGTCTGTTCAGATTGGTCTCTTGATCGCTCTGCCACCCTTCGGTGTGAGCGTCGTTGCGACACTGCTGTCGGCGATCTTTCCGGCTATCCAGACCTCGCGGCTTCGCGTCGTCGACGCATTGAGAGTGGAGTAGGGGGGCGATATGCAAATCAAGATTTCGTTGCGAAACGTTTTTCGAAACCGACGCCGAACCGCTTTCAGTCTCGCTGTGATCGTGGTCGGCTTTGTCGTACTCGTATCCGTTCTCGGCTTCGTGGAAGAAGCACTGCTGTCGACGAAGACATCGCTGGCCGACGAATCGGGAGCACTGCAAGTCGCAACAGCTGGTCTATTCGACAATACGTCGAAGGGATATGACTACTTGATCGATCCTGAGACGCTGGCGCGAGTTGTTGCAGCGGCATGGGAATTGGAGGGCGTGTCGAGCGTCACCTGGCAACTCAATTTTGCTGGCCTCGTGGGTGATGAAGCAGGCAGCACGCTGATCATTGGACGTGGTATCGTGCCGTGCAGTGATCTTCAGGATTACGAGTGCATCGTTGCCGCTGGCAGTCCTCTCGACGAGTCCTCAGATCGCGAGGCCGTACTAGGGCGCGCACTGGCGAGGAAGCTTGGCGTGCAGCCAGGTGATCGCGTCAACATTGCTACAGGGACAGTGTCCGGGAACTTCAATGCCGCGACAGTCAGTGTGAGGGGCGAGATTGTGTATGCGCTAGAAGAGCTGGAGGCCCAGCTGGGATTGTTCCCCATCTCCTTTGTGCAACGGCTACTGAAGACCGACGGCATCGAACGAATCCTCATCGGCCTGGAGGATGTTGACAAAGCGGATGCAGTTGCTGCCGCATTGCAGCAACGACTGACTGAGACCGGCATTCCATTGGTTGCCCGCACCTGGAAACAGCTCAACCCTTCCTATGAGTCGATCGAATCCTTCTATCGTGCATTCTCGGGTCTGGCTATGATGGGTATTGCCATTCTCGTATTCTTCAGCGTGCTTGAGGTTCTCACGATATCGTTCCTTGAGCGAAGTCGTGAGATCGGCACGCTGCGAGCATTCGGTACGCCGCGAGGCCGCATCTTCGGATCATTCCTCTTGGAGGCAGCATCGCTTGGTGTGATTGGAGCAGCCTTGGGCGCTGTACTCAGCGTAGCCCTGATTCTCACCTTCAATGCAGTGGGCTTCACATGGACACCGCCGGGCGCCGCCATCCCTCAAGCGATTCGTCTTGGCCTAAGTGCCCGCGTCATCATTATGCCGATCCTGACAATTCTCGTCTCAACGCTGCTCAGCGCCCTATTCCCATCTTGGAGAAATTCAAGGATCGAAATCGTAAGGGCCCTTCAGAGTGTATAGATACCACCGAAAGGAGATCTCATGAAACGCGCACTCATCGTACTCACCGCACTCATCGTCCTACTGGCTACTACACTCAATGCACAAGAGCTATCCGACATCGAACTTCTGAGTGCTCTGGATGAGGCTCGCTTCTTCAATGACTCGGTCACTCAGATCTCGATTCGCATCCACTCTGAGACGCCAGACGAGATCCGCGAGGCTGAACTGATGCTTTCTTTCCTGGATACCGAAGAGGGCTCGTTCGCTCGTATCGAGTTTGCCAACCCAGAAGAACTGGCTGGGCAGATCTTCTTGTCAACGCCTGAAGCGACCTACTTCTATGGTCCGGATCTCGACTTCCCGATCAAGACGAGCGCCACGCAAGAGGTGTTCGGTGATGCAGCAGTGGCACAAACCAGCGGGATTCGATTTGCCGATTCCTACACCATCCAGGAACGCCGTACCGTCACCGCGGTAGATGGGCTTGATTTTTGGGAGATCGACCTTGTTGCCGTTGATTTCACAGTCGCTTTTCAGGCAGTCACAGTAATCGTCGACCCTGTCGAGCTTCGCCCCATTTCAGCCATCCTGTATGCCGTGAGCGGCTTGCCGTTCTATGAAGTGTTCTACGAGGCCTACGCGGTGCTTGAGGATGACGTGGTTGTGACCACACAGCGAATCGTCAATCAGCTACTGCTGGGGCGGATCACCACCTCAGAGATTCTCAAGATCGGCTCTGAGGTGTTGTCCCCTTTGCTGTTCGATCCCGCTTCGCTGGGCGCGATGCCCTAGCTTTCTAAGGGATAAGGTCTGCGGTATGATTGGCTGGCTCCCCTCCGCGGGGAGCTAGTCCTTGTCAAATCACTGGAGCCTCGAAATGACCGACCATAGCGCCCAACTGGGTACTGCCCCCATCCGATCGCTCTTGATCAAGATGTCGGCCCCGGCCATGGTGGGGTTGATGGTCCAATCCCTGTACAACCTGACAGACACATTCTTCGTCGGACAAGGCGTTGGGTCGCTGGGCATTGCTGGCATCGTCATTTCCTTCCCTATCCAAATCCTTGTGATGGCGCTCGCGCAGATGTTTGGCATCGGCTGTTCATCGATCGTATCCCGACGTTTGGGCGCAGGAAATCGTGAAGAAGCCAAGCACGCGCTCGGCAATCTGTTCACTTTGGTCATCATCTTCAGCGCAGTCATCGGCATTTTCGGCAGCCTGTACTTGCCATCACTGCTGAGACTGTTCGGCGTAACTGAAGGGATCTTGCCCTATGCGTCAGCCTATTCGAGAACCATCCTGTTCGGCACACCCTTCTTCATGTTTGCCATGGCAACGTCCGCCGTTGTTCGAGCTGAAGGCAATGCCCGCGTCGCTATGTGGACGATGGTCATCTCCGCAGCGCTGAACATCGTGCTCGATCCGCTGTTCATCTATGGGTTTAGTCTAGGCATTCAAGGAGCTGCACTGGCAACGGTTCTCGCACAAGCGACAACAGTCATGTACTTGATCTACTACTTCGCCAAGGGGCGCAGTTCGCTTCGCACCCAGTCACATCATTTCCGACTGAGTTGGTCGATTGTCAAGGAAGCGACCGGTGTGGGCTTGGGTTCTGGACTTCGCTCGGCTGCCAGCGTGTTCACGATGATTCTTCTCAACAGAAGCCTGGCACCCTACGGAGGAGACATTGCCATTGCCACGTTTGGTGTCATCAATCGACTGATCATGTTCCTGTTCCTGCCCATGTTTGGCATCATCCAGGGAATGATGCCGATCGTAGGCTACAATCACGGCGCCGGCAGGCAAGATCGTGTTCGGCAGGTTGTTCGCTTGTCCAATATCGTCACAACGGTGATGTCAGTAGGCACTTCACTCCTGCTCATTGCCATTCCCGCGTTGCTGCTTCGCGCCTTCATCCAAGATCCAGAAGTCGTCTCCATGGGAGCACCAGCCCTTCGCATTATCATCCTGGGGTTCTCGACTGTCGGCTTCCAGGTCGTAGCCTCTGGGATGTATCAAGCATTGGGGAAAGCCGTTCCCGCGCTCATCCTTGCCCTGCTACGACAGGTCATCCTGCTGACCCCGTTAATCCTTCTGTTGCCGCGCTTCTTTGGACTGACGGGTATCTGGATTGCGTTCCCCGTTGCCGATGTCGCGGCTGCCCTGATTACTGGCGGCATGCTGATCGCCCTCCGTCGCCAGATGCGTGCGCATCATCCTCATCATCTTGAGCCACCAGCTCATGATGAGGCCTAATCGTCCGCCGGACATTTGCGAGGCCATCTGCCAACCCATTTGGTCACTTCTCTGGGGTCAGCCGTGGTTTTCCCTATCGGGTGCCTCCGTGCTAGAGTCTTAGACCACAAAACTGGAAAGGAGGTTCGACTATCTTGAAACGTTATGGAGTTCTACTTGGAATCATGTTCGCGGTTCTCGCTGTCTCGATCGTGACAGCCGGGCAGGACGCGCCGCTGATCTCAGATCAGGTGCAAGCGACGGCCAATACTGCACTTGACCAGGGACTGACCTACATTGATAGCGCCGCGCAATACCTGGGCCGCGGAGTGCTCTACCTTCTCAATCTCGTTACAAAGGATCGCGTGTCGTCCGATTTGGAGAAACCCATTGGGTACTTGGCAGTCATTACGCTGATCTTGGTCTTGTTCGGATTGCTCGACATCGCGCGCAAGATCATTTGGATCGGCATCATCGTGGGATGGGTGCTGCTTATCGTCCGCATCGTGCTAGATGCGCTGAATCTCTGAATCTGATTCTCAGCAAGCGTCAAGCGGCTCGCCTGAGAGGCGAGCCGCCTTCTTCTCATCACACATTCCCTCGACAGCGGCTCCTTGGTTCGCTCACGAGATTCTTCTACCCTGATACTCGTACTCACAAGGAGGACAATCATGAAAGCCGTCATGAATGGAACGATTATCGCCGAGAGCAACGAGACGATCGTGATTGAGAACAACCACTACTTCCCGCCCGCTTCAGTCAGACAGGACTTTTTGCGAAAGAGCGAGCATACATCGACGTGTCCATGGAAGGGCGAGGCCCACTATTACGATGTAGTTGTCGGCGACGCGGAGTCCAAGAACGCAGCTTGGACATACCCGAAACCCAAAGACGCTGCCAAGGAGATTACTGATTATGTAGCGTTTTGGAAGCGTGTCGAGGTCAAAGAGTAGCCGGCTGCCTGTGATATCGCTCGCGAAAGACACCCCACACGCCGAGCATGATCAAGCCCATCCCAGCCAGCACTGCAAATGACATCTCCTCTCGCAGCAGCATCCAGCCCAGGATGACGGCGACGACAGGATTCACATAGGCATACGTCATGGCAATGTGCGTTGGCAGGAGATGAAGCGCTTGAACGTAGGCCGTGAACGCGATGATCGATCCCGCAATGGTGAGATAGACAAGTGCCCCCCACGCCTGCGCTGTCGGTGTCGGCCAAGGCTCCTTGGTGACAACGAATAAGATTGCGAAGCCGACCCCTCCCAGTAGATGCAGATACGCGGAACTGACTAGTGGCGAGACGCTCACCGGGCGATGGATCTGGAGTAGAGTACCAATTGCCCAGGTAATCGGCGCAGCAATCAGCATGAGAATCGTCACCAGATCTGCTCCTTCGGCACTCAGCAGCTTGGGTACGGTCAACAGACCGATACCGATGAAGCCGATCACGAGAAAGGCGATCAATCGCCATGACGGCCGCTGCCGACGCCAAAGCGCATCGATAAGCGCCGCCCAAATGGGCAATGCACCTACAAGAAGCGCCGCGTAGCTCGAATCCGCCCGTTGCTCTGCCCAATTGACCAGGCCATTTGCGCCCGGCCACATGAGAAGGCCCGCCACTGCTAATGTCACAAATTCCGCACGAGTGAGTCGTATCCGAACGCCTCTTAGGGCAGCCCATCCTAGCAGTACAGATCCTGCCATGAGGGTCCGCATGGCACCCAATGCGAACGGAGCGATTCCTGCTCCTTCGCGCACGGCAAAGCGAATGGCCAGATAGGTGCTACCCCAGATCAAATAAACAGTCACCAAGTTGGCGAGCCCCTTGGCAGTGACTTGCTTGTCGTGTTGAAGCGGCTCCATGGAACTCCTCGGCGCGTGAAGTGCGCGCATTGTACGCGTGATGGTGGCGACCAGCCAATCGCTTCTTCGTGTTGCGGAATGAACCTGGTTCACAGGACACTCGTTTCACTAAACAGGATTACCGTTTACACTGGAGCAACACTACCGCAGGGCCGGAGGCATCATGAGCATGGACGCACTGAAGAAGGCGGCAGCGCATCGCGCAGTGGAGTTCATCCAATCGAACACAGTTGTCGGCTTGGGGCACGGCTCCACCACGGCCTTTGCGATCGAGAAGCTTGCTTCGCTTCTTCAATCAGGCGAGCTAGAAGACATCGTCGCCATCCCCTGTTCCCTGGAAGTGGAGGCACACGCAAGGCGATTGGGTATTCCGCTGACCACTCTTGAGGATCATCCCCGGATCGATCTCACCATCGACGGCGCGGATGAGGTCGACCCGGAGATGAACCTGATCAAGGGCGGCGGCGGTGCCCTATTGCGCGAGAAGATCGTTGCCTGCGCCAGCCAACGAGAGATCATCATTGTCGATGAATCCAAGCTATCCGAGAAGCTGGGAACTCACTTCGCGCTTCCAGTAGAAGTCGTCCCATTCGCATGGACAGTTGAGAAGAGATTCATCGAAGGGCTCGGCGCGGAGGTCACACGCCGCGGAGGTCACACGCCTTTTCTGACGGATCAGCGCAATGTCATCCTCGACTGCCGTTTCCCGCCCATCAGTGATGCACCTAGACTTGCCCTGCTGCTGAACAACCGAGCGGGTGTCGTCGAACATGGCTTGTTCATCGATCTCGCCACGGACTTGATTGTCGCAAGCGCAAGTGGCGTCCGGCACGTACGGAAGGTCGAAGAGTCTATGGATACAAAGCGACCATGATACACAAGCCTGAACGTGTCCATGAGAACCGATCTGCGTCCAATATCGCCCCCGCCATCGTCGTCATCTTCGGTGCCTCAGGTGATCTCACGCAAAGGAAGCTGTTGCCAGCATTGCACAGCTTGTCGTGTTCAGGTCATTTGCCGTCTGAAACCCATGTCTTGGGTGTCGGACGAACGGTCCTGTCATCTGATGAGTTTCGCCACCGAATGTATGAGGGCATTGAGACGTACGCGCGCATCCGTCCTGAGGCTCATCTGTGCGAACTGTGGTCACAATTCGAGGCTCGCGTGCACTATGAGACCCTGGAGCAGACAGACCCGGAAGGATACACCCACTTGTCTGCTGTTCTAGACGGGCTCGTTGGTGGCGCAGATGCGAGCCATGCTAGCATTCTCTTCTATCTGGCCGTACCTCCCGAGGCCGCCGCTGACATCGTCTCCGGCCTTGTGCAGTGCGGGTTAATCCACAAGGCTCACAAGAACAGGCGCGTCATTATCGAGAAACCGTTTGGCCATGATCTCGCAGACGCTAGGCATCTCAATCGCGCCCTTCAGTATCTCTTGTCTGAGGACCAGATCTATCGAATTGATCACTACTTGGGCAAGGAGACCGTTCAGAATATCCTCAGTTTCCGATTCGCGAATACGGTATTTGAGCCGCTCTGGACGAGAGACACCGTCGACCATGTCCAGATTACGATTGCCGAGTCGCTAGGAGTTGAAGGTCGAGGCAAATACTACGACCAAGCAGGCATCCTACGGGACATCGTGCAGAACCATCTGCTTCAATTGGTCGCGCTCACTGCCCTTGAGCCACCTATCTCGATGAGCGGAGAGTCGCTACGTGATGAGAAAGTCAGGGTATTTGATGCCATCCGATGCGTGGAACCTAACGATGTGGTGCTGGGGCAGTACGGAAGCTATCGGGATGAGCATGGCGTCTGCAGGGATTCGCAAACGCCTACATACGCAGCCTTGCGCCTATGGATCGACAACGAGCGCTGGCGCGGTGTCCCCTTCTATATTCGGACGGGCAAGAGCCTTGCTGCCAAGGAGACAGAGATTTCCTTGGCCTTCAAGGCCATAAAACGGCCACTGCTTTCCGAGGTGGCCCCATCGCCCAATTCTCTGTCCTTGCGCATTCAGCCAGACGAGGGGATTCGTCTGCACTTCGAGACGAAGATCCCTGGAGCCAACATGCGGACACAATCCGTAGACATGACGTTTGATTACTCAGATCAATTCGGAGAACGCGCACTTGCCGATGCGTATGAACGACTGCTACTGGACGCGCTACGAGGCGACAATACGCTCTTCATCCGCGATGATGAGATCGAATCCTGTTGGAGACTGATCGATCCACTTCTAGGGCCCGACCCTAGGCGCGCGCTACACCCATACGCCAAGGGGAGTTGGGGGCCATCCGAGGCGCAGAACCTATTTGGGCACACCGGCCGCACATGGCTTCGCTGCTGCTCTCCGCAAGCGGAGACCCCATGAAGATCATCGTCTTCAGGGAAATAGACAGCCTCTATCTGCATGCAGCCACTGTGTTCACTCAGCAGGCCGAGCAAGCCATTCAATCGCGCGGACGGTTCATTGTATTGCTGTCTGGAGGGCTGACACCTCGTCCTCTCTACCAGCTCCTGGCGCAGGACGTCTGGCGGGCACAGATCGATTGGTCGAACGTCGTCGTCGGCTGGAGTGATGAACGTTGCGTCCCAGCTGACCACGCAGCCAGCAACTACAAACTGGCCTACGAAGCTCTGCTGTCACACGTGCCTATTCCCGCTGACCATGTCCTGCGAATCGATGGTGAGATCGACCCCGAGGAGGCCGCTTCAACCTATGAAGCCAATCTGCGTCGTGTCATTGGCTCCGAATCAGGCGCTGATCTCGCCTTGCTTGGATTGGGAACAGATGGCCATACCGCTTCCTTGTTCCCCGCCCATCCAGCTTTGCACGAGGATGAATGCTGGTTCGTTCCCGTACATGTCCCCGAGATGGCACAGCCGTGGCGAATCTCGGCCACGCTGCCACTGCTGAACGCAAGCAGACGAGCGCTGTTTCTGGTTACGGGCAAGGAAAAGGCACATGCCTTGGCACGGATCCGCAATGG
>SPBW01000050.1 GCA_004525685.1 Candidatus Atribacteria bacterium | reverse complement strand
GTGAGAACCTGACACGCTCGGCTCTGCAGGAAGAGATTGAGACACTGCGGCGATTGGCATTACAGGATCAGCTAACAGAGATTGGGAATCGGCGCTATGCAGAGATGGCTCTGCAATCCCGCCATAGCGAGTTCGAGCGTTATGGCTGGGATTACGGCGTGCTACTCACGGACATCGACCACTTTAAGCGCTTCAACGATACCCATGGGCACGATACCGGCGATCGCGTGTTGAAGATGGTCGCCACCACACTGGTGTCAAACGTTCGCACCCTGGATATTGTCGGGCGATGGGGAGGAGAGGAGTTCCTGGTTGTAGTCGAGAAGGTTGATCTGCTGGAGCTAAGAACCAAGGCCGAGCATCTGCGCGTGTTGGTCGAAACATCTGGGTTGATGATCGACGGCGGGCCGCTGGCTGTCACCATCTCCACAGGAGGCTCGATTGCCCGCAGTGGCGAAGCAATCGATGCCGTCGTCAAGCGGGCTGATGAGTTTCTCTACAAGAGCAAGGCCGCAGGGCGCAATCGCTGCACAGTTGAAGCATAGAAACGCGCCCCGGGAACTATAGTGAGGTTGGCGCCCATCCAGTCTTCAGGTGCTGTAGGATGATCCATGGCCCATCCATGGACGCAGGAAGAAGAGAAGGTGTTGCGGGCCTTTCTCGATGGCGAACGCATCGTCCGCTTGCCTGCCAAACAGAAGAAGAGGCTGGTCATCCTTCGCTGGTTGCTCGAGCGAATTGAGCCAGAGAAGCGATTCCCTGAGCGGGAGCTGAATATCCTCATCGCACGCCACCATCCCGACTTTGCCACCATCCGCCGCGAGCTGTTTGAGTTTGGATTCATGCATCGAGAAAGAGGCATCTACTGGCGTACGGATCGTGCACCAGAGGATCCACAGCCCGAACAAGACTAGGTTCTCATTTGAAGTCCAAGACGTACTCAGTGTAGACTCGGCCATCGAAGGAGGAGTCTGGAATGACCGAGAAGTAGTCTGCGAGATTGTCCGACTGACGGGCTTCATGCCCACGCAGCTACTTTGTTTAGGAGATTCCATGGCTTCCTTGATTTTTCGCGAATTGTCGTTTTCCTATCCCGGCTCGCCGGTGGACCTCTTTCAATCCATTGATTTTGGCGTATCTGAAGGCTGGGTCGGCGTCATGGGTTCCAATGGCGCCGGCAAGACCACGCTTCTGCAGCTGGCCTGCGGCCTCTTGTCCCCACAGGAAGGACGCATTCATCGCCCAGCAGGCATCGTCTACTGCCCCCAACGCACAGACGAGCCGATGCTCGAGTTCGCCGATTTCTTGGCCGCAACCGACGGCGAAGCCTATCGGATACGTGGGGAGTTGGGCGTAGAAGATGACTATCTCGGGCGTTGGCACACACTCAGCCACGGTGAGCGCAAGCGCTCTCAGATCGCCACGTGCCTCTATCTCGCACCAGATCTGCTGGCAGTTGACGAGCCGACAAACCATCTTGACACCGAAGCTCGATTGAAGGTTCAGGAGGCCTTGAGGCGCTTCCGCGGCATCGGCCTTCTGGTTAGCCACGACCGAACGCTCCTGGATACCTTGTGTGCCCATTCGCTGTTTGTGTCGCCTCCATCCGTTGTGTTACGCAGCGGCGGCTATACCACGGCCATGAAAGAACTCGACCAAGAGGCAGAACGATCTCGAGAAGCTCGAACCGCTGCGCGAAAGGAGCGCCGTCGCCTGGAACACGAGGCCGTTGTCAGGCGAGAGCATCTACGAAAGGCAGAGAAGAAGAAGTCGCTGCGTGGCGTCAATCCCCGCGACAACGACGCGCGAGCGAAGGCACGTACGGCACGCGTCGCAGACAGCGGCGTTAGAAAACGCGTGCGTCAGATCGATGGACGCGTGCGCAGAGTGAAAGAAAGCGAGCGAAGCATTGACGTAACGGCCCGGCGGTCTCTGGGCATCGGCATTCACGGACGTGCGTCCAATAGAAACACGCTGTTCATGATCTCAGCGGGGTCCCTTCCACTTGGAGAGCATCGAGCTTTGCGCTTTCCTGATCTTCTCATGCAGCCTCGCGATCGCATTGCCTTGACGGGCCCAAATGGAGCAGGCAAGAGCACACTACTTCGACATCTCGAGGCGCAGATTTCCATGCCAGAGAACGATGTCGTCTGGATTCCGCAAGAGACCAGCGCGCTGGATTCCGCCAAGACCTTGCAGCAAGTCAGAACTCTTGCTGGCCAAGAGCTTGGGGACGTCATGAAATGGGTGAGCTTGCTCGGATCGGATCCCGGACAGTTGCTTGACAGCGAACTGCCAAGCCCGGGTGAGATTCGCAAACTGATGCTCGCACTGCGTCTTGAGGACACTCCGTCGTTGGTGGTCATGGACGAGCCCACCAATCACATGGATCTCCTGTCGATCGAGTGCTTGGAGTCCGCGTTGCAGGAGTACCCTGGAGGGCTGCTTCTTGTGAGCCACGATCAGACGTTTCTATCGCGCTTGACAACTATTCGCTGGGCCATCGAATGCTTGGACACCAACGACTGCCGTTTGATCATTCACAGCCACTGGGATCTAAACATGAACCTCTCGCAAGCCGTTGCGCACTAACCCAGTGAAACCGCAGCAAAAGGGAGAACTCGCCATGACGATTCGCGCACTGAGATTGCCAAGCGACTTGATGCCGCTTGAAGACATGCTTATAAGAACGTTTCAGTACCCCGAAAACCCAGAGTGGAGCATCCAAGCCGACGAGGAAGAAGACATTTCCCGCGAAATCAAGACGCTTCGCCGCCTTTGGCCGCTGGTCCGCCTTGCCCAGGTCTTCTCCAAGTCGACGCGAGATCTAATGCGAGGATTCGTGTGGGAAGAAGACGGACAGATTGGCGCTGTGGTCATGTATCAGCGCAGAGGTTCGACCAATACCTGGACCGTGGGAACGGTCGGCGTTCTGCCAGAGTTTCGCCGCCGCGGCTTGGCGCGCAAGCTACTGACGAGGTCGCTTGACGACATTCGTGCACGGGGTGGCACCCATGTTGTACTTGGAGTCATCGATCGCAATGTCCCTGCTTACGCCCTCTACAAGAGCTTGGGGTTTGAACACTACAGCAGCCAGCCTGAATTTAGTCTCACCCCGACGGCTGCTGCAACCAAGACGTCTCTTCCGGCAGCGGTAGAGGAGAGTGCTCACGACAGGTTCGATTGGGAGAAGCGTTATGACTTGGCTCGCCGCATTACGCCTTCCGAGATCACGAAGTACGATCCCGTCATCCCTGGCCGATTCAAGCCGCCCGCGATCTTGAGAGTCGTTGATCCGCTGCAAGACAAGATGCAAAAGCGGACTGAGAAGAGGTCTCTGTTCACGAAGGCAGGCACAATCGTCGGACATTCCGGATTTCTCACATCCGCAACGCCAACGGGAACCTCATCGATTTGGGCACAAGTGGATCCAAACGAGTCAGAACTTGCGGCCTACGCCTTGGCTACCGCGCTTGCGTCCGCGCGCTCACTCAGCCCGACCAAGCGTGTGCGATTTGCTACTTCCTCGTGGATGCCCAATCTATGCCAGGCTGCAGAGGATCTTGGCTTCACCAAGCGATTGGAGTACCACATGCTAGGGCTGCTGCTGTAACGTCCACTAGAAGGAGACCTCCTCATGGACGTCTCTCCTCCTAGGAGGTGACAGCAGCATCTTCGTGCAAGAGAAGGTTCTTCGTATACTTGGGACACCTATTTGAGAGGATGCAGCCATCGTGACCCAGAACCACTGTCTTGTTACATCGCGCCTTGGCGTTCGCCGCGCGTGTGTCGAAGATGCCCCGTTCATTCACAGTTTGTGGACGTCGCCCGATGTGATGCGCTGCGTTGGGTTTCCCAATGGTTTGGATACGTCGGTCGGAGCCATCACCCAGCAAATCGAGCGCTCTGCAAACTCGAACTTCGGGCCTCTCTTGATTGCTGAGTCTCTAGAGACAAGTGCTCGCATTGGACAGTGCAAGATCGGAGCACCCGATTCAGAAGGCATCTGCGAGCCGGATATCAAGCTTGATCCTGCACATTGGGGGGTGGGCTACGGCAGCGAGTTGTGGCGCGCCATGATCGATCATGCATTCACACACTCTGAAGCACGAATTGTTCAGGGTACGCCCAACCGAGCCAATCTTGCTTCGGTTCGCATGCAGCGAGGATCAGGGATGGAGATCGTCGACGAAGGCGTCTTCGAGCCGAATCTTTCCTTTGACCCATCGGCCATCGCTGTCCCCTATTTCACGTTCCAGGTAACTCGTCTACAGTGGCTCACGGCGCAGGGGTCCTCATGACAAGGGATCCTGTTCGCGACGCCTGGGAACAGAATGGGCGTTGGTGGTCTGACTACTCTGCAGAGGGCAACGACTTTCATCTCCAGCTCGTCGCACCTGCTGTCGAGAAGTTGCTGAACATCCAGCCAGGCGAAGAGGTGCTCGACATCGCATGCGGCAATGGGGCATTCTCACGGCGTATGGCCGGTCTAGGCGCTCGCGTGGTGGGATTCGACTTCTCCACATCCTTTATTGAGTGCGCGAAGGAACGAAGCAGCCAATATGAGGGCATGATCGACTATCACGTCATCGATGCCACGGATCGGGATCAGTTGCTCGATCTAGGCATCGAGCGGTTCGACGGTGCTGTTGCCAACATGGCCTTGATGGATATGTCGAACATCGAACCCTTGGCCGAAGCCGTGCCGCGACTGCTCAAACCTGGAGGGCGATTTGTGTTCTCGATCATGCATCCTTGCTTTAACAATCCTGACACACTGATGTCCATGGAGCAGGAAGATCGTGAAGGCAGACTTGTGACAACGCGTTCGGTCAAGATTCGCCGATATCTGACGATGTTTTCTGCACAGGGGATCGGCATCGTCGGACAGCCTGTCCCCCAGACTTACTTCCACAGGCCCTTAAGTGAACTCCTTCGCCCGTTTCTTGAAGCGGGTATGGGCCTCACGGGATTGGAGGAGGCGGCATTCAAAGACGCATCGGCTGTTCGCGGTTCGCTATCCTGGGATCATTTCCATGACATCCCGCCAGTGCTTGCGGTGCGTCTCGTGGACCACCTGAACGAGACAACGAACAGCGACTGCTAGGAGGGGACATGACGTTGGTCGAGTTGTTGAAGACGCAAGTAGAAGATACCTATCAGGCAACAGATGCGCTCGTTGCCATGGTCACGGATGACGACCTCGGCTGGAAGCCAAATCAAGGAGGCAACTGGCTGTCCGTGGGCCAACTACTTCGGCATATGACGGTCTCGTGCGGCATCTGGTGCAAAGGGTTCGTCACCGATATCTGGGATGACGCCGGCGATGTTGACTATGCCCAGGTACCTGAAGGAGAAGCGCTACCGCAGGCAGGGGCCTATCGGTCCGTCGATAGCGTGGCCGAGGCACGAGAAGCGCTTGCTGCAGATAAGGCAGTGGCTCTTCAGATGCTCGGACAGACAACGGACGAGGATCTTCTTCTGAAAGCTGCGGTCGCGCCGTGGAATCCCAATTCACGCATGCTCGGTCTACGCCTCCTCGACATGGTCCGCCACCTGGAATCGCACAAGTCGCAGCTCTACTACTACTTAAAGTTGATGGGAAAGCCCGTTCATACCGGCCACTTGTGGGGTATGGGCAACGTCGTCGAAGACTAGGTGCCTCCAGTGGCAATCCAGTGTGCCCAATTCGGAAATCCATTGGCTTCCGCTTCTTGAGCGGCTGCGTTCCAGTCGTAGGTTACGCGAATCAGCTCTGCGGTTGTGCCGTCTTCTCGTATCTCGACGATGGCATAGCGCGCATCAGGAGTTCCCGTCTCAATCGTATGCGGATAGGGATGATCGTCAGTATACGCGGGACAGCCAACGCTCCCCGGATTCACGACGAAGCATCCTGATTGAAGCATAACGATGCGCGGCGTGTGGTCGTGGCCACACAGCAGGAGAGGATGGCTGCTCAATCCAAGGATCTGGTGGATCTCCTGTTCATCGCGAGGGTGCGCGCCTGATTCGTCAACAGCTGTCAACAGATACTGTGTGTCATCGGTGGGCGTTCCGTGGAAGAGCAGGGCGCCATGGACGTTCAAAGTTAACGGGAGCTTTGCGAGCCAGTCGATGTGTCGGGAATCAAGTCGTTCGGCGCAGAATGCGGCAGTCCGCGAGTGCGAGCTACAGCTTGCCACCTCGATCAGAATCCGATCCTCGTTGCCAGACACCGTGGGAAGATCAAGCTCTAGTAGCCGATTCATCACAGGTTTGGGATCAAACGGGCCGTAGGCACAGTCTCCGAGATTGACGATGTCGCAAATGCCGCGACGTTTGATGTCAGCAAGCACAGCATCCAGTGCACGGACGTTGCCGTGAATGTCAGATATCACGGCGACTCTATGCGTCATGCGCTGTCGCACTCCAATGCCCATTCAATCATGGCTGCTGATGTGGGGGCAAGATTCTCCAGTCGCCGGAAGGCATAGGATTGTTCGGAATCCAGCACGTCGTGGGTCACTTCACGATTCCGAGCCGCAGGCAGGCAATGAAGGAAGATGGCATCAGCCGAAGCTTGCGCCATCACAGGCGGTGTAACCCGATAGGGCCCCAACAGGCGCTCCTCTTCGTCGGCGTCATCAAGGCGCGGCCATCCGTCTGTGTAGACGACGTCGGCATCCCGAACTGCCTCTTCGACACTGCGTGTGTCCATGAACCCCGTGCCGTGCGACGACGCCAGCGCACGAACCTGGCGAAGGGTGTCCTCTGAGGGAGCGAAGCCCTCTGGAGTGGCGACGGCTGCATCCATCCCCAAGAGCGGTGCCAAGAGCAGCAAGGACGTGCAAACATTGCCTGCAGTGCCCACGAACGCGATCTTCCGCCCCTCTGTGTTACCGAACGTGTCGCGAATCGTCAGGGCATCGGCAAGCACTTCAACGGGATGTTCGCGATTCGACAGCACATTGATGATGGGAATGGTCGCTGTCTTGGATAGCTGCTCAAGCATGGCGTGACTGCGCGTCCGAATGAAGGCGATATCGAGCATGCCTGATAGCACACGTCCGACATCGTCGATCGAGTCGCTCGTGCCCACGCCGCTGTCAAACACCGTTAGGCTGCCTCCCAAGAGATGCATGGCACTCTCGTAGGCAATGCGCGTGCGCAATGCCGGGCGTTCGAGGATGAGCGCGCCTCTGGGGGCACGCAAGCACGTGACGGGGCGGTGAGCACTCTTCCACTCACAAGCTCTGGAAAGAATCCATCGGATGTCTTCACGACGCCAATCCGAAACGCTCAGTACGTGGCGCATTGTTCCTCCTGGGAGTCCGGCGAAGATCATGCCAAACGAATCGCCTGAGTTCCATCCACAGCCCCTGCCTCAAATGGTTGGGATCAGTCTGACCTTACAAGATTTCGGAGAGCGTCTGAATGAATCGTTCGTTCTGAGCCGCTGTTCCAATGGA
The DNA here is from genome assembly GCA_004525685.1 of Candidatus Atribacteria bacterium. Lineage (GTDB taxonomy): Bacteria > Bipolaricaulota > Bipolaricaulia > UBA7950 > UBA9294 > SPBW01. The sequence goes on along the minus strand of SPBW01000050.1, from coordinate 4,735 downwards.
CACGCGAAGATACTCGGGCAGATCATACCCACCGCACGGGCGGACAATGACGCCTTTCTCGACCAACTGCTGCTGAATTCCTGAGGCTGGTGGACCGATGTGGACGAGGACGAAGTTGGTGTGCGACGGCGCATAGCATAGTCCAAGCCGGTCAAACTCACGGCACAAGTAGTTCCTGCCGATCTTGTTGGCAGTGACCGATTGCGCGACGAACTCGCTGTCAGTCAGCGCAGCAATGCCCGCAGCCTGAGCCAGGACATTCACATTGAAAGGCGGCTTAATCTTCATCAACGTCGAGACAATGCGCTCGTGGGCGAACCCATAGCCGACACGGATTCCAGCCAATCCATACACCTTAGAGAATGTGCGCATGACGAATATGTTCTCTCGCCCCTGTCTGACGTAGTCAAGCGAATCCGGGAACGCGTCTGAATCGACCATCTCGACATACGCTTCGTCAAGCACAATCAACACATGCTCTGGCACGCGCGCAATGAAGGCATCGACGGCCTCTGCCTCAACGATGGTGCCTGTCGGGTTATTGGGATTGCAGACATACACAAGCTTGGTGCGCTCGGTGATGGCATCTGCCATCGCATTCAGATCGATGCAGAGCGCACTCGTCAACGGTGTTTTGACGAGCGTTGCGCGCATGGCCATCGCATGGACGTCGTACATGGGGAATGACGACTTGCTGACAACGACTTCGTCACCGTCTTCGAGATAGGCCATAGAAAGCTCAAGGATCAGATCATCGGCACCATTGCCGACTGCCACTTGAGCCATGTCGACGTCGTAGTGTTGGGCTAGCGCGGAGCGAAACTCATAGCTAGCTGCATCGGGATACTGGCTCAGTCGAGGAAGAGCCGCCGTCATCGCAGCAAGCGCCTTGGGCGAGACCCCCAGCGGGTTCTCATTGGAAGCCAACTTGATGACGTCATCAAGGCCGTACTCACGCTTGACGTCCTCTATGGGCTTCCCAGGAACGTAGGGCTTGATGCAGTCCAATCCGCTCTGCTGCTCGATGCGCCTGCTCATGGTTCTATTCGCTCCTTTGCTGCACTGTTCTATCTGCGGGAATCAGCCGTGCGTCTGCGGCCATGCACCCTCGTTCAAGAAGAAAGACCGGATTGAGATCCAGTTCTTCAATCCCGTCAAAACGAACTGGAAGCCTAGAGACATCAGATACCAGTTGCGCCAACGACGCGATGTCTCGTAGGACGCTTCCCCGCGCGCCCTTCAGCAACCCAACTCCCTTAAGGCTGTCGATCATTCTCTGCGCCTCACCTACAGACACAGGCGCCACGCGAAGCGCGATGTCGTTGAAGATTTCTGTGTGGATGCCACCCAGCCCAACCGCAATCACAGGCCCAAATTGGCTGTCTGTGGACAATCCCACGATCGCTTCCACCGGATGGTGCAGCATCGGCGTAATCAGGACGCCTCTGAACGCGCCCAAGGGAACGAGTCTTTGCAGCCTCGCGAACGCCTCGTCGATGTCTTCTAGTGCACTGAGATTGAGAATGACGCCTCCGACATCCGTCTTATGCAGCACGAGGGGGGAGACGATCTTCATCGCCACGGGGCCGCCAAAGCGACGGGCAGCTTGCACAGCCTCGTCGGCCGACGTCGCAAAGGCATGCTCAATCGTTGGAAGGCCAAGCTCATCCATCCAATCAAGCACCATCGGTTCTGTCGGATTCTCTGTCCATGGGAATGGCAGCAGCTCGCCCGTGTCCTGTCTAGATCCCGGAAGCTCGAGCGAGTTCTCGATCTCTGAGTGTCGCCCGCTGAGTTCAGCCATGAGCGCGAGAACATGCGCGCACCGCTCCCCAGTTACGTAATTGGGTACGCCGCCTGCCTTGAGAATCGGCAGCGCTGCTTGGGCCGGCTCGCCAGCGACAAACGAGGTCGCGATGGGCTTGCCTGTTGCCTGAGATGCAGCCACGACACCACGCGCTAGTGGCGCGACGTCGAGATACGGCGTATTCACATTGATGGCAATCGCGCCGTCATATTCACTCAGCGTCTCAATGAGGGTTTCTCGATAGTCATCCTCAGTGGCTTGAACTGTCAAATCGAACGGGTTGCTCAGAGAACAGAAGTCGGGGAGCCGATTCGCAAGTCGCACTCGAAGATCAGTCCCTGGAGGTTTGATCTGAAGCCCCGCAGCATCTGCGGCATCTGCAGCCAATACGCCGGGCCCGCCAGAGTTGGTGACAATGGCAATACGGCGGCCACTCAAGACTGGTAGGTGCACAAACCCTCGACACAGATCGAACATCTCTTCGATGCCACTCACCCGAATGGCTCCGCATTGGCGCAGTGCGGCGTCATAGACGGCATCCAAGCCCGCCATCGATCCGGTGTGGGATTGCGTCGCGCGACTACCGGACTCCGACCGGCCTGACTTGATGACGATCAAGGGCTTGACCGCAGAAAGCCTTCTCGCTGCTTCCATGAACGCGCGGCCGTCAGAGACTGTCTCGATGTAGAGGGCGACGACCTTTGTTTCGTCGTCATCGCGCAAGACATCCAGGAAATCGATCTCCGAGAGATCGACAGCATTGCCGTAGCTGACGAACTTGGAGAGTCCGACGCCTTGCTCCTGCGCCCACGAGAGCACGGCGCCGCCCAAGGCTCCGCTTTGGGAGATGAAGGCAACGTCGCCCGAAGGAGGCCGCGTCTCCAATGTCGGGAACAGGTTGTGTTTCGTGTTGACGATGCCGGCACAGTTTGGCCCCACCAATCGAATCCCCGATTGGCGGGCAACAGACAGGAGCTGTTGCTCTTCCTGGCTGTTGCCGGATTCCGAGAACCCCGCCGTGATGATGACGGCCACCTTGACGCCCACTTTGCCTGCATCGTCAATCACATTGGCGACTGTCGCTGCGGGGCTGGCAATCATGGCAAGATCAATGGCAGGAACACCTTGTGGTAATTCTGAAAAGGCCCGTGCTGCGGGAATTCCTCGAATTCCTTGGGCTTTGGGATTCACGGCGACAACATTGGCAAAGCCGCCGTCAAGAAGCTGCGTGGCCAATACATGCCCGATCTTGCCAGGTGAGCACGAGCCGACCACGGCAACACTACGAGGCTCAAATAACGCTTCAGCCCACGACATCGGCACCCTCTTTCAGCAGTTCTCCGGCAGGCGAATTGCCAAGCTGCGTGTTGCGCGCCCTATTCAATCCAGCACGAAACGCGAAGCCATTGGCTTCAGCAGACTTGGGCCAGCGCTGCTGAAGAATGCGATCCATCGTCTCGGGATTGATCAGTTCATGCAGGGCGGGCGTGCCAAACATCGCCCCCAGTGTGAATACATTGGCTTCGACAAGCCGTTGCTGAAACAGCGGGCGATGATCAGGAGGAAGAACAAGGACGTCCTTCACACCACGAGATAGGGCTTCAGCAACGGATTCTTGGGACGGATAGTCATCTTCTCCCAGCATCACGCCCGTTGGCTCCCATACGTGATCATAGAGAATGAATCGCCCGTCAGGACGGATATCATGAAGCCCCTTGAGGGCTTCAGATCGTTCCATCGATACCACCAAATCGGCGCCATGCTCAGGAACTCTGGGGCCAGCGGCCTCTCTTCCCAGCCGGATTTCGACCTTCACGAACCCTCCGCGCTGAGCCATGCCCTTGGTCGGAACATACGACACGGGAATGTCGGCTGCCAGGGCAGCACGCGTAATCAAGTCGCCTAGCGTGACAACGCCCTGTCCACCTACGCCGATAAGAACGATATCGCAGGTCTTCATGCCGTCCCCCCTCCCAACTCGCCATCCACGCAAGAGAAGCCGCCATTTGATGGCTTCTCCGAGCAACTCGAGCCTTTGCAGGTTGCCCTTCTCTCAAGCAACTCGCATGGCGGCATCTGTGAGTTGCCAGGGTCCCATTGCAGCGCACTCGTAGGACAGAACCCGGCACACAACCCGCAGCCATTGCACAGGGAATAATCTATGGCAATGGCTGAAGCCATTGCTTGGGAGAGATCGCCTCGCGGCGACTCTCCTGCTTCAAGGGGGCCCCAGAGATCCGCTTCGGAGGATTCATTCGAAAGCCCAGTCGACTCAGAAACCTGAATCGACAGAGCCGGACAACCCGTCATTTTCAGACAGCGCTTGCAGAGGACGCATTTGTCGGGATCGATGGTCGTATGTCCGGCAACGATCTTCCGACGCCTGGCTTGGATGGCGCACTCTCTTTGCGCGAGAAGAACCTTCACTCCAGAAGGTTCTTCCAAGCAGCTCGTGAGAGTCGCCGTCATACCCTCTAGATCAAACGGATCAACCACGTCAACGCGATCAGGTCCCAATCCACGGATGACGGCCTCGATATCCACGCGACGTCCTTGCACTTGGAAGGCATCGGCAGTCCCTGCATTGACCTGCATGCCGGTCATCCCCGTCCATCCGTTGTCCATGACGACAAGCGTGAGGGGCACCTGATGTTGGATCGCATTGATTAAACCCGGAATGCCACCGTGGAAGAACGTGGAATCGCCCATCGTGGCAATCACTGGTGTCTTGAGGCCCGAGTGGACATAGCCCTGGGCCAGGCTGATGCTGCTGCCCATAGAGACCTCATTCCAGAGAAGATTAAACGGCGGATTCATTCCCAGGATCGTGCATCCGATGTCGCCGGTGACCATCACTTCGTCTTTGGCAAATCCGGCTTGCTTGATGGCCGCATCGATAGCCAAGTACGTCCCGCGATGCGGGCATCC